>CAYZZD010000047.1:0-5073 GCA_964482675.1 uncultured Candidatus Saccharibacteria bacterium | reverse complement strand
GTTGTGTGTTCCATGGTATACTTGGGGCTTGCATTCGATCTCAGAGCTTGGTGACCTTGCCGGCAAGCGCGTATGGGTGCGAGTCGACGTAAATGTCCGTATTGCAGATAATAAAGTGCATCCAAGCGAGGCGTACCGTATTCACGCTATTTTGCCGACCATCCATTTTTTACTTGAACGTAATGCGAAAGTTATTTTGCTTTCTCACCTTGGCCGTGAAGGAAACACGCTGCAACCTGTCGCTGATTATATTAATACAATATTTCCCTGTACTTTTGTGCCTGCCGTAACTGGTAAAACAGTAGCGGATGCAATCGCTGTAATGACTGACAGAAGCGTCATGTTGCTTGAGAATATTCGCACGGTTGCAGGGGAAGAGGCCAACGACGCAGGCTTTGCTCGCATCCTTGCATCTTATGGTGATATCTATGTAAATGATGCATTCGCGGTTTCGCATCGTGCGCATGCGTCACTGGTTGGTGTCCCAAAATTACTGCCATCATATGCAGGGTTGCTGATGGAACGCGAAATTGCTGAACTCTCAAAGGTGCTTCATCCAGGATGTTCCATGCATGCAGTCGTTTCAGGAGCTAAGCCTGAAACCAAACTTGTGGTTATTGAAAAGCTTTTAAATATATCAGATACGGTATACCTTGGTGGAATTATCGCAAATACATTTTTAAAGGCGCGGGGCTATGAAGTAGGTCAATCTATTGTTGGAGATTTGGCCTCTATTGTGCATATTCAAAATCATCCGAAGATTATGTTACCGATTGACGCAGTTGTTATGCATATAGATGGTAGCACATCAAGTGTGGCGATTCGTGATATTCAAAAGACAGATAAAATAGTTGATGTTGGTTTTCATACTATTAAAGAATGGCACACGAATATGCATGAGGCCGGTATGATCGTTGCTAATGGGATTTTGGGCTGGGAAGAGGGTGGCTATATGACGGGAAGCAAAGAATTATTGCAAGCCGTTGCTCCGCTTTCTGCGTATACGATTTTGGGCGGAGGGGATTCAATTGCGTTGGTTCGCTATTTTGGTTTTCAGGATATGTTTAACTTTTTATCAACCGGCGGTGGGGCCATGCTTGAATTTATTGGCAATGGGGGCACATTACCTGGTATTGATGCGCTTAAGTAGGGGCGTCTTGCTTTTTAAAATTACCATGCTATAATAGCGGGCATTAAACGAAAACGCAGAAATTGCATTATTTTACAGGAACTATGTTGACTAAACACAAAAAAAGCAAAGTTATCGATACACTTAAGACCCATGGCACTGACACGGGTTCTTCTGAAGTGCAGATCGGTATTTTAAGCGAGCGTATTAGTGAATTGACTGCTCACTTGCAGGTACATAAAAAAGATAAACATTCACGCCGTGGGCTTATTGGCCTTGTTGCAAAGCGCCGCAGTTTGCTAAAATATCTTGAACGTCATAATAAAGACGCTTACCAGGCGCTATTGAAGAAGGTTGGGCTTAAGAAATAAGCCTTTGTCTTTTACTTTTGTAATCTTTTTTTGAACTCGACTACAAGAGTGCGTTTTCAGTTTTTTATTTTTTATAAGATCATTTTTTTCTTGGTTTTGTATTTGCTTTAGCGCAGAACGAAAACCTTGTATTTTCATATGAGTATCATTAAACACACAGAGCAACGCGTCGGCGTATTTATCGACGCGCAGAATCTATATCACACAGCACGAAATCTTTATGGACGCTATGTACATTTTGGTCATATTGTCGAAGATGTCGTTGCAGGGCGCAAGCTCATTCGTGCAATTGCTTATGTTATTAACAGTGAAGGCGAAGGGGAAAAAAACTTCTTTGAAGCACTCACAAAATTAGGTATCGAAACCCGCGTCAAAGATCTACAGGTCTTTGCGGGAGGTGCCAAGAAAGCCGACTGGGATGTCGGCATGGCCGTCGATGCGATTTCACTTGCTGCGAAGCTGGATGCAGTCGTGCTGGTTACTGGAGATGGCGATTTTGCGCCATTGGTGCAGTATTTACAGCGTGCATACGGCGTACAAGTCGAGGTTGCTTCGTTTGGTAAGTCAACATCATCATTACTTCGCGAAGTAGCCGATGACATATTTGATCTTTCGATAGATCCTAAACGTTACGTTTTGCATGGATCAGGAAAGCCGGCAAACACTAAAGGCCGACGACGGTAAAGTCACTTTTTGCCTTGCCACTTTTAAAGACACAAGTCCTCACTATTTATTATTCGCTTAGGCGAATAACGGGAAAGGCTCTACGCTCGACAAAGCTAAAGCTTTGTCTGTGCGAGTCTTTAAAAGGGCAAAGGCGGGATAATTTCGGAAAGGTAAAACTACTTTTATTTTGGTTGCTTTTTACCCCTATATCATTACACTTATGATGGGCATCGAACCCATTTATTAACTTATTATCCGTCAGACGAATAGTTATTGTATCGAGGATACAAGCCTAGGGTCTGACGAATAATCCATTCAATATATGAATATATTAAAAAAGTTTGAAAAGCAGATCGGTGGAAAAACCATCACTGCTTCGTTTACGGACTTGGCGGATCAAGCAGATGGATCAGTCATGTTGGCATGTGATGACACTGTTGTCATGGCGACTGCCGTCATGGGAAATGATACTTCGAAAAATCCTGGGTACTTTAATCTGACTGTCGAGTACATGGAAAAACATTACGCGACCGGAAAGATTATCGGCGGACAATATATGAAGCGTGAAGGCAAGCCGACAGATCAGGCTGTGCTTAACGGTCGTATTATCGATCGAACCATTCGACCTTTGTTCGACCAGCGCATGAAGAATCCAATCCAGGTTATTGTTACAGTGTTGGCGCTGGGCGATTTCGATCCAGCGGTATTGGCGGTAAATGCGGCATCGATTGCCATTGCAACTTCTGATATTCCTTGGAATGGACCAGTTTCCGCGGTGCACCTTTCTAAGACGAATAAAGACGGGGAAGTGAAGACCAATCGTTACTTGTCACAACATGCATCTATTAAGAATGATGAATCGTATACGTTTGAACTTTTTGTGTGCGGACAGAATAAGACGATTAATATGATCGAATCTATGGGCTATGAAATTCCAGATGCTGACGTATCTGCCCTCCTTGAACGTGCGGCGAATGAAACATTTGAAATGGAGGCATGGCAAAAAGAAATCATTACTGCAATTGGAAAGCAAAAGCGTGTTGTTGCAGTCGATGAAACGCCCGCCGAAGTTGTCACACTTTTTGAAACCAAACATAAAAAACTGCTTGAAGATGCGTTGATGCAAAGTGTTAACAAGGCGTCCCTTGGTGCGCTTATTGATGCTTTCTACGCTGAGCTTAAGGTACTTTATCCAACAAGCGGCGAAATGAGTTTTGAGCAACGTGCACAGAATGAAAAAATACAGAAAGCCGGCGGGGAATATTACTATCATGCGATAGATGGCGTAGTGCATGATCTAGCTTTGAAGTACGGTAAACGTGTTGATGGTCGTGCGTTCGATCAGATCCGCTCACTGCATGCGTCGGTTGGCGACATTTCTAAGCGACTCCATGGAACCGGTACCTTTTATCGCGGTGAAACTCACGTACTTTCTGTTGCTGTACTGGGCAGTCCGGACGATGCGCAGCTCCTTGATGGTATGGAGATTTCCGGGAAGAAGCGCTTTATGCACCACTATAACTTTCCTCCATATTCTACGGGCGAGACAGGCCGTATCGGCTTTACCGGACGACGAGAGATTGGCCATGGTGCATTAGTTGAAAAAGCGATTGCTCCGGTCATGCCGGCAAAAGAAGATTTTCCCTATGTCGTACGTGTAGTATCCGAATCTACAGCATCAAATGGTTCTACTTCACAGGCGTCAGTATGCGGCTCAACTTTGGCCCTTATGGATGCCGGCGTTCCTATTAAAGAACCAGTCGCGGGAATTTCGATGGGCTTGATGCTTGATGAAAAAGATCATTCGAAGTATGCGGTTCTGACCGACATTCAAGGGCCTGAAGATCATCATGGTGATATGGACTTTAAAGTAGCCGGAACAAAAAACGGCATCACCGCTATTCAGATGGACGTAAAAGTATCCGGTGTTCCAGTGGCGATATTGCAAGATGCATTGAAAGGTGCACAACGAGCACGCATGGATATTCTTGAGGTAATTACAAAAACTATTCCGGCGCCACGACCTGATCTTTCTCCATATGCTCCACGTATCGTGACAGTCAGCATTAATCCTGAATTCATTGGAAAGGTAATCGGTAGTGGCGGTAAGACTATTCAGAAAATGCAAGAAGATACTGATACAGTTATTACAATCGAGGAGGACGGGACGATTTATATCGCTGGAGCTGTGGATGGTTGCATGCAGGCAAAAGCGCAAATCGAAGCTATGACCAAGGAATGGACCGAGGGCGAAATGGCTCAAGGCACCGTTGTTAAAATCATCGAAGTAGGTGCGATCGTCGAGATTGCTCCGGGTGTTGATGGGTTGGTTCATGTTTCTGAAATTGCAGACTTCCGTGTAAATAAAGTATCTGATGTCTTGGCCGTCGGTGCGCAGGTACCTGTTCGTATTGTTGGTGTGGATAAGGAAAAAGGCCGCATCTCGCTGTCGATCAAGAAAGCTGATCCGAAATTTATCAAGAATCCGTACGGAAACGCATAGACCTATGCATAAATTTGCGGGCTTCGTATTGTGCATAGTCGGGCTTGCGGGTATTGCGATTGCCATACGGCAGGTAGTTCGCATGCCGCTTAGTGTTGCTCCGACCGCACTAGAAGTGACAGCCCAAAGTGTAGATTTGCCCTCGATAGTGGATATATTGCCAAGGCAAGAACCGTATTCTGCGGTATTTGTGGGCGATATCATGTTGACGCGCGGTGTTGCTGGCCGTGTTCATCGTAACGGGGAAGATTGGAGTTATCCTTTTCAGTACATCACGCCATTGCTACAGTCCGCTGATATGGCATTCGGAAACCATGAGGGTTCAGTATCTGACATCGGCGTTGACAGCGGCAAGGAGTTTTCTTTTCGCTTTGATGTCGCGTCATCGGCGGCGGTTGCTGCGG
>CAYZZD010000046.1:0-5160 GCA_964482675.1 uncultured Candidatus Saccharibacteria bacterium | reverse complement strand
CCCGTGTCGGTATTTCTTACAGTGTATGCGCATGGCGAGCTTATCTCGGGAGTTAGATTAGTGTATGACTCGGATAAAGGATATCCGCACGAGTATGTATCTCATGTGCCTATCCCAGATATCAATCACCCTATTATTGCTACTCGCATAAGCGATATTGTATACAACGCGGGACGATCTCGGATTATGGAAATTACCCGATTTATCGGTAAAAAAAGTATTCCGCGGATCCATACATATGATTTGATGAAGGCAATGTATTGGTTTTCAGTAAAAAACTCTATTCAGGTGCTTTTTATGGCTGTCGACCTGCATACGTTTTTGCAATGTTACAAACTTGGTTTTCAGATAATACCAGTCGGTATACCATTTTTCTGCGAGGGTAGTTGGGTGATACCAGCAGTACAACTTGTAGAGCATATGGTTCCTGAAGAACCAGCCATTCGTGAATATTTTTTAGACCAGACAGCACTTGTGGGCGAATGGCATGTATTGAACGGCAATCGTACGCGAACCTAAAACTGAATATCCTTACTCAGCGAAAAAAGGCACCCATCAAGGGTGCCTTTTGTAAATGCTTAACCACTCTAGTTGCCTATGGTAAAATAGGTGTGTGAATACTTTTGCAAGTCTTAACCTTGTCATTTTTCTTATTACCATCATTGTTAACGGGGCACTTGGCGCCCTGATTGTTGTGCGACAGCACCATAATATACGAAAACCGGTATATACATCTTTTCTTTGTGCCATATTTTTCATTGCACTGTGGACGCTGTTTAACTATCTGGCTGATACGGCGCAAACCCATAGTGCCGCGTTGCTCTTTACCCGCGCTACAGTGCCCAGCGCATTTTTCATGTTTTGGTTTGTTTATGTGTTTGCAACATTTTTTCCGGTATGCAGTACACGTTTTAATAAAGCAGCAGCGGGGTATTTCGGTTTCGGTATCATTGTGACACTCTTTTCGATGACATCTGCGATTATTAAAGATGTTACAATTGATCCTGCTGTCGGTATCAGCGGCGTAGAAAATACCGTTTTGTTTTTGCCGGTAGTCATTTCTTACTTCGCCATGTTAGTGCAGGCAATAGTCTGTTTATATAAAAAACTTCATCTGTCCGAAATAACTGCTGTACAAAAAGCCCAGATTCGCTACACCATATTAGGGTGGGCGCTTTTTTTATTAGCAGCGTTAGCTGTTTCTGCGCTACTGCCATTGATTTTAGGTGATGCTCGTTTGTCGAAGTTGGGTCCACTTTCTAGTATTGTCATGGTTGGGTTTACTACGTATGCAATTGTTAAGCATCGGTTTTTAGATATCCGCATTATTGTACAGCGCAGTATTATCTATGCTCTTTTAGTTGCGTTGATCATTGGAGTATATGTTGCAGTAGTGCAATTTTTTGGTTATCTGTTGCATACTGTAACTAATATGGGAAATGTGCTTAGTGCGGGCATAACCATGCTTATCGGTATTCGTCTTGAACGACCACTCGAGCGATTCTTTCAAAAAGTTACTGATCCGATATTTTTTAAACACCGATATAATTACGCGGACGCTTTGCATCGATTAAGTGGGCTATTGTATACCAGCCTAGATGAACGGGCGATCATAAGTCACTCGACTCAAGTATTTAATGAGCTCTTTAAGACTGATGATGTGCAGTTTGTGCTTGACCCCCATGCAATTACTACGCTGACCCAAGACGAACAGTCGTTCGGATTTAGTGTACTGGCGTATCCAATTATCTATGATGATAAGCATGTAGGAGTAGTGCGTTTTGGTCCAAAGCGTTCAGGTGACACCTACACAAAAGAAGATGTGCAACTCGTTGCTACTTTTGCGGTGCATTTGGCTATTTCGCTGGGCAAAGCAAAACTACATGCTCAGGTGCAACAATACAGTAATCAACTTGAGCACTTGGTTGAAGAACGAACAGCTGAGATCAAGATGCTTCAAGAAAGTCAAAAGCAAAGTATCGTTGAAATATCCCACGGGCTACAGACGCCTCTTGCGGTCATCATGGCGAAACTTGAGGCAATAGAAGGTAAAAAGGTCGACGATCAAAATATTCAGGCAGTACATTCGTCGCTTGAACGTATTTCGGATTTCATTCGACAATTACTACGTTTAGCTCGACTCGAAAGCAAACTCGACGAGCTTAGCATGTTGCCTCTTGACCTTGTCTCATTAATTGAGGAACAGCGAGAATATATCGAAGTAATGGCAGCACATGGAGCTGTAGCTGTGCGAATGCTAGCACCGAAACAAGCGTTTATTAATGGGGACAAGAAACTGATCACAGAAATGATTATGAACTTGGTGGCTAATGCGATTGCCTACCGACGCGGTAGAGTGAAAAGTTTTATATCGCTTGTGATTGCGATAGCTGATAACAAAGTTGTGATTACGGTTGAGGATAATGGTATTGGTATTGATCACAACGCATTGGTTCATATATTTAATCGATTTTATCGTGTAGAAAATCCTTCATCAAAAAGCACGGGCACAGGCCTTGGTCTGGCAATTGTCAAAGAGATCGTGGTGCGCCATGGAGGTACTATCGATGTAACAAGCACTTTAGGTAAAGGCACTACATTCACGATCTGTTTTCCT
The DNA here is from genome assembly GCA_964482675.1 of uncultured Candidatus Saccharibacteria bacterium. GTDB lineage: Bacteria > Patescibacteriota > Minisyncoccia > Phycocordibacterales > UBA1006 > CAYXKF01. The sequence continues at coordinate 2,543 of CAYZZD010000046.1, read as the reverse complement.
ACGCTAACACCATAGGCGTAAAGATTGCTTGCTGGTATACTATTTGTTCGTATGAAGAACCATAGATTTATTCGATGGAAAACCGAAGTGCAATTGCTATTTCAAGAGCCACATTACGTTATCTCTCTTATTACAGGCGCCTGTCTCATGATCATCGCCATTGTGGTGTGTATGCAAGCGAATGGGTATGCGACTGCGCATGAAGGAAGTCCGGTGTCCGATCTTATTTTAAATGCTGTGCCCGTGTGGCGGGTATATTGGTTGTATGTGTTTGCTCCGGTTATTTTTTGGGTAATCGCACTTGGTATTGGAATGCTTAATCTTCGATCACTACCGTTTGTTCTTAAAAGCCTAGCGCTTTTCGTGGTAATTCGCTCGATGTTTGTTAGTTTAACGCATCTTGGAGTGCCAGCAGACATGCTCATGCACCAAGGTGCCCGCATTCCTGATTTTATCCATGATTTAAATTTTAGTGGTGATTTATTTTTCTCGGGCCACACTGGGTTACCATTTTTACTTGCATTGATCTTTTGGAGACAAATAAAATTACGAATATATTTTCTTGCTGCATCAGTCTTTTTTGGCGCGATAGTGCTACTTGGTCACTATCACTATTCTATTGATGTTATCGGTGCGTTTTTTATTACTTATAGTATATTTGCTATCGCGCAACATCTTTTTAAGTCGGACTTTGATCGTTTTTCTCGTTCTCGCAATACGGTTTCTTCTTTAGAATAATTTTATCTATCGACAGTATGCTTGCCGGATATGACCATACAGGCATTTTGCGCTTACTTTAATCCGTTATTCGCTGCCTATCTACGAGGCAAAATGGATGATGTGATACTACAAACAGCCGAGGCAGAGACATTAGGTCCCTTGATCCATTTTTCATTAGAACTTTCAGCCGCAGGTGATCGGCTTGGTGCGTATATGGCATATACGGCTTATACACTTACGCAAAAAAAAGATGATACGATTATATTGCCAGTACTTTTTGCTCTTGAGTTGTTCCGTGTATTTACCGTAGTGCATGACGATATTGCGGATGATTCTCAGATGCGTCATGGTAAGAGCACAATCCATGCACAATTCTCCAAAAGCCAGGCAATTTTGCTTGGAGATCTGTATTACATGTTTGCTGTACAAACGATACACGAGGCACCAGTTTCACTACAGGCAAAAACGCTTTTTTTAAAAATGTGCCGCGACGTAGTAGTTGGGCAAATGCACGATGTTGCCTTGGTAAGGCGTGATCCTGTGATGGTTACTGAGGAAGTGCTTAATCGAGTTATCGAAATGAAATCAGCGCGTACCATTTTTTGCTACCCCGTCGCTATTGGACTTGCGGTTGCAGGACATTCCTCATTACTACTTGCTGCACGCTGTTGCGGTTCAAAGATTGGCCATGCGTTTCAACGATTGGATGATTTATCCGATGTCATTATGACTGATAATGAGTTGGGAACTCATCAGTGCGCAGATATACATCATGGCACTCATACGCATTTATCACGCCATATGCATACCTTTGCCCCATCTGACGAGCTGTCAGTTTTCGGACGTTATTTTGGAAAACGTCGTAAAGCTGAAGATCTTGAGCCGCTTGTTCGCGCTATGCATGCTGCGGGGGCGATTGCTGCTGAAAAACAATCAATTGCGCGCATATTGGATGAAGCTGAAGAATTATCCAACATACTTTTTTCTGAGCCAGAAATAAAAAAAATGTGGCATGGTGTTATTCTTATGGTACGAAATCAGTTGTATCGACTTTCCTTATAGAAGTTTATGCTTGGGTGTCCAGTTTATATCCGCGCCCTGGCACCGTATGGATCATTTTTTGATATCCGCGCCCAAGTTTCTTGCGTAGGTTAAGAATATGCGCTTCGATCGTATTTGAAAAAGGATCCGAATCTTGATCCCATACATGTTCCATGATCATTCCTCGCGATAAGACACTGCCTTGATTGCGTGCAAGATATTCAAGCAACGAGAATTCTTTACGAGTAAGATAAATGCTTTTCTTGCCACAGGTCACTTCTTGCCTACGGGTGTTTATAACTAAATCGGCTAAGGTTATGGTATCCGCCGAAAGTGCTTTTGGTCGGCGCAACAAGGCACGCACGCGAGCCTCAAGTTCGTTTAATGAAAATGGTTTTGTAAGATAATCGTCCGCTCCAGCATCAAGAAGTTCAACTTTGTCGCTGGTTTCCGACCTTACGGTCAGCACTAAGATTGGCGTGGTTTTTTTATGAGAACGTATTTCTTGAATAATTTGCCGCGCATCCTTTTTTGGAAGCATATAGTCGGTAATGATGATATCGTAATCATTGAGTCGTCCTAACGTTGAACCTTCTTCGCCATCGTCAGTCGTATCTACGGCAAAAGATATATCGCGCAAGTGCTGTGCTACTATGTCGCGGATATGGGCATCATCTTCGATTACCAGGATACGCATAGGAAATAGAATTACTTTGGTAAGTATAACGTACTTTTTCGGCCTACTCTAGGGATTTATTATCAGAACAGAAATGAGATGAAGA
>CAYZZD010000045.1:0-5184 GCA_964482675.1 uncultured Candidatus Saccharibacteria bacterium | reverse complement strand
GATGAAAAAGCTAAAGCAGCGTTGCAGTGATGACCACAAAAGTAAAAAAGCCCGGAAGTAATCCGGGCTTTTTTAATAGAAGTTATTTTTTCGCTGCTTTTTTCACAGGAGCTTTCATGGGCATTTTTTTTGCCGCACTCTTAGCCTTACCCGCGAGCTGCTTAGCGACTGCCTCGCCTTTCTTGATCATCGTCTTTCCTTTTGCTGCAACCTTGACTGCTTTGCTGGCAACTTTCTTCGCAACTGCCTTTACCTTCGCGCGGTTCTTTGGTTTTGATAGATAGTATGCTGCACCCGCTGCAGCTGCTGCACCCGCGACTGCCAATCCTACCTTTGCCATCGATACTTTTTTCTTTGCCATAATATTATGATTGCTTAGATTTATTCATGCGACTTTTCTTAGAACCCTTAAGCCCTTTGAAAAAGTTAATAATATGTACAAGCCGTAGACCATCGGTGTGCATATTGGTACGGAACGTTTCGATGTCTGCCTTGATACGTTCGACTTCATCCTTAGCAAGACGCGAAATAGTACGCACATCGCCGAGGACTAAGAAAAAACGCACCAGCACAAACGCCAAAAGCACCGTGATAATTATCACGGCAACCGTGGTGACGAAAAAAAATATTTCCGACTTCATGATTGCTTCCATACCGTTATAGTATACCAGTAAATGACACACAAGAGAACAACCGCAGGTCATGCGGCTGTTGTAATGATTGAGAAAATCTATTTCGCTGCACGCTTTTGAATTTCCTGCATCGCACTTTCGTGAAGTGCATGAAATTCTTGCTGAAGTGTTTTTAATTCACTATCGGAAAGCTCTTCGAGGTTTAAAAACTGATTGCGGGCCGGATGAATCGCGCGAATAAGCTCGTCTAACTTTAATTGCATCGCGCGCGAATCACGGTTTTGGGTATTTTGAATCAAAAAAACCATCAAAAAGGTAATGATCGTGGTGGCGGTATTGATTACTAGTTGCCAGGTATCTGAAAATTGAAACAATGGTCCCGTGATTCCCCATATAATAAGTACCGCAAGCGCGATAAAAAAGGCCCACGAGGTACCTGTTGCCTCGCTTACCCGCTGGGCAATGATGCGAAAATAATCATTCGAGGGTGTAGTGTCTGCTGGAAATGATTTCATATGCGCATAAGTATACGCTTGCAGGACCATTATTGCAAAAAGATGGTACAATAATGACATCGTATGAGTGACGACCTACAGACGACTCAAAATCAAAGCGAGTACATTGATTACCGCCACAAAGAAGAAGAAATACTAGCCGAGCGTGAAGCGGGCGAATTAGGATTGCCCTACATCAATTTATACAACACCGGCATTGATACCAATGCGTTATCTTTGCTTACCGAAGAAGAAGCAAAGGCGCTGGGCATGGCACCCTTCAAGGTAGTCGGTAAAAAATTATGGATCGCCTTAAAAGATGTCACCATTCCTGGAGTTGAAGATAAAGTGCGTGCCTTAGCTAAAAATTACGAAATCCATTTATACTATGTTTCAGGTCGAAGCCTGCAGAAAGCATGGGAGCGATTCGAAGATATTTCACGTGCCGAGCGCTCAAAAGGAGGCTTGGTCCAAATTTCTGAAGCGGCACTTGATCGAATCAAACATCGAGTCAGCAACAACAAAGATGTCGAAAAATTATTCACCGAGGCAATCAGTGCGGCGGGCACAAAACTTAACAGTGAACTACTGGATATTATCCTTGGCGGTGCAATCGCAACACAAGCAAGTGATATCCATATTGAACCGCAAGAAGATTTTGTAAAGATGCGATATCGCCAAGACGGAGTACTGGAAGAAATTCTGACTTTCGATCATAAGTTGCATAATCTTATCAATACACGTTTGAAGTTGTTGGCAGGAATGAAACTGACGACTGACTCGCGTGCGCAAGACGGACGCTTTACAATCAACTACAATAAAAACGAAATCGAAGTGCGCGTATCATTGATCCCTTCTCCATACGGCGAATCAATTGTAATGCGTATTTTGAACCCAGAAGGACTTACTGTCGATTTGGAACAATTAGGTATTCAGCCGAATCTGCTTAAAATCCTGAAACGTGAAATCGCAAAACCCCAAGGGTTGATTTTGACCACTGGTCCAACTGGTTCGGGTAAAACAACGACTTTGTATTCGTTTCTAAAATATATCTACAGCAGTGAAATCAAAATGATGACAATTGAAGATCCGATCGAATATCATCTTGCAGGTATTTCACAAACACAGGTTGATCGAGATAAGGGGTACGACTTTTTAGCCGGATTACGTGCCGCCCTTCGCCAAGACCCCGACGTCATCATGGTAGGTGAAATCCGTGACCACGAAACAGCAGATACAGCTATAAATGCGGCATTAACAGGACATATCGTTCTTTCCACCATCCACACTAATGGCGCTGCAGGTGTCGTACCCCGCATGCTTGATTTGCAGATTGATCCCGGCATTATGGCAGATGCGGTGACGGTATCCCTTGGTCAGCGCTTGGTGCGAAAACTATCTTCAAGCAAAAAAGAAGTACCCCTGGCGCCAGAGAAAGCAGCTCAGATCAAAAAGATTATTGATCGTGCCATTGCCCACGGAAAAGATGTAACCATATATGGATACACTCCGGGAACACCTTTTCATGTGTACGAACCGGTTCCTACTGATGATAATGCGACTGGATATAAAGGACGAATCGGAATCTTTGAAGCAATTTTGATGGACGCAAAAGTACGCGCAATTTTAGCATCTAAACCAAGCGAGCGTGTTGTCGAACAAACCGCACGTCATCAGGGCATTTTGACGATGCAGGAAGATGGCGTATTAAAAGTGCTTGCAGGTATTACATCACTTGATGAACTTGAACGTGTGGTTTCACTTGAAGTCGACGAAAGCGACGAACTGAATACTGTCGCAGAATCATTAACCATTCCTGGAAAAAAAATTGATTCCTCGACGGAAATTCAAGCACACGCGCTGTATACCGCACCTGATACGCAAATCCCTACACCTTCTTTGGCCGAGGATATACGACAGAATATTTCAGCAGCACCTACCCATGGAGGAAAAAATCATGAATTAAAGATGCTCGTCGAATATTTAAAGCGATTAGAAGAGGACCAGCAAAAGTCCCCCGAAACAGGTGCTGCTGAAAAAATTAGCGAGGCGCGTAATACCATCTTAGAACTCATTGAATCAAGCAAAATTGATGAACTCTTTGAGTTAACCGAGACGGAGAAGGCTGAACATGAAATCAGCACCATAATGCAAGATTTACATACCTTAGAATTGCATCAGAAGATCAATCCAACCCTTGGGATTGCTCGTCGCCTAGGTGAAATCCGCAAAAACTTGGAAGAACTTTTACAGTAAGTCAATGATGCAAAAAGTGCCAAAAAAGATAGAGTTTACTTATGCAAGAACGTGAACACTTCCCTACGGGCCAGAATAATGAATCGTCCCCTCAACCGCGCGAGCGCAGCCAAGACCCTGCCCATGCTGCACTGCAGCGCTACTTAGAACTTTCGAATACCTATAAGACATTGGGGCTGCGCAAGGCGCAATATGGATTACAACTGCGCGAAGTAGAAAAGACAATTCCAAAGAAAGACGAACGTGGACATTACGATCCATCAGTCAATATGGCGACAGTCCAAGTATCGCATCTTTTGGCACAAGAATTAGCTAAAGAAATTAATCGCATCAATGACGACCAGGAACAGTCGCGGGTTGCGTTGGTAGAATTTAGAAAATCACTCGCGCCAGAAATCGCCGCAACTATTCCCGACCCTGAAATTGAATAAATAATGATTATTTATTCACCCGGTAAAGAAGCTGGCTCACCAGGCTGTGTTTCTACCTCTTGGCGTACAGTTTCTGAAGCATTTTCCGTAGGAACCGTAATCTCGTTCTGAATATCACTTGGCGTTTGATCCTGCGGTGTTTCATCTGTAGGAGAAGTATCAGCCGGTTGTTGATTATCTGCTCCTGAATCCCCGGACTGGCCTCCAGGATTATGAGCGGCAAGCCATTCATCTCGGATTTGCAATAAATCCTGAATATCAGTCTTGTAAAAGCATTGATCATCAATACAAATACTATCTTCGACAAACAATGTATGGATTCCGTTATTCATGTCGCCAAGCCATGCGCCTAACCCATCAAATTGATCAACTAATTCATTAATTGCTTGTACTAATATAGGAGTCATCTGGGCATAGTAAACTGATTTTTGCCCTTTCTCATTTGTACTAACCAGTTCAGGAAATTCGTCCTCAAGATTCTGAGCAACGAAACCAACATTGACCGGCGCTTCTGGGAAATATTTCCAATTATAAGTAACAGCCCGGACGTTGCGGAGCTTTATCAAAACTCCCTGAGGAATATCTTTAATGTTGGTTTTTAACCGTTCGTCAGAAGTACATCCAAGACCAAGTAGATCAAGCACACATTCTGCGCCGCCGCTTTGATATATTTTCACTTCATCGATAGGATACTGGGTCGAACCGATAACCATCTGATCCTCTTTACTGTTTGTTGCACCTGAACCTAATGCAATACTATTGGAGTTTCCTCCGGTTGATGTTTTTGGTCCGATCAGGATAGAATATTCGTTTGATCCCTGGCTATTTACCACCTTGTCTTCCCGTCCCGCCTCGTTACCAATAAAAATACTGTTGCTGGCACCCGAAGCTTCGTAGCCAGCATATGAACCAATAAAATTTGAATTCGTCGCGTTAGGCGCATTTTGTCCTGCAACGGTTCCAATAAAGTTGGACATGTAGGCATCCGCCGAACCATATCCAGCACTTACACCTATAAAGTTTGATGCGTTTGCGCGCGCAGCATTATAGCCAGCCGTCTGACCGATAAAGTTTGAAGCTGATGCCCCTGCTGCATTCATACCTGCCTGATATCCAATAAAGTTTGATGCAATCGCTGCAGATGCATACGATCCTGCACCGTATCCGTAAAATCCACTGGTGGTTGAATTTGAAGCAGCATAACCACTTCCCGCTCCTACAAATGTTGCATAGGTAGCATGGTCGGCATTCATACCTGTTCCATTACCGACAAAAATTGCACCATCCGTATCGTTTGCACCAGAACCGGCAAGCGATCCTAAAAATACTGCGTATTCGGAATGGAATGCATTTTGTCCTGCCTGATCCCCG
>CAYZZD010000044.1:0-5321 GCA_964482675.1 uncultured Candidatus Saccharibacteria bacterium | reverse complement strand
CCATGAATGAGGAGGGATTTGAAGCTCCGAGTATGCGAGCAAGCGATGACATCGCTCATCTTGCAGCAACCCGCGACCAGCTTAAAAGCCTCGAGCAGAAATACCCTGACGCCTATGAATTAGTTGCCTTGCGCCATGCCTACCATCTTTCGATCGCCGAGCTTGCAACCCTGTACGATACTACCGAGAATGCTATGAGCGTACGCATTCACCGGGCACTTGCAACACTTCAACAATCCACCAACGACTAACCATTTATTTTTATGAACCCTGACGATTTACTACAACTTATCGAAAAAACCGAGCACGAGCGCGGAGACCTTTCGATTGCCGAAAAAAACCTACTGCGCTCTCAAATCTTAGCACGCGTAAATACTCAAGCAGTAAACCATAGTCGCTCACCATATGCTTCGTATTTACACATCGCGATGCGCATCTCGGCTGCCTTTATTTTAGTGTTCGGTATTGGCATGATGGGTACCACCTATGCTTCTGCAGACGCACTCCCGGGAGATTTTCTATATAAATTTAAGGTAACAGTACGCGAACCATTGATCGCGCTTACGAAAAATAATGACACAGACCGTGGAGCATATGCACTAGAACGTGTAGAAGAGCGGTATCGCGAAATAGCAATGCTTGCCAAACATGATGCGCTGACCAAAGAACGTGGAACTGAGGCATTAACCTACCTGAAAGCGCAGACTCAGGAGGTCGCAACTCGCGCAAAGGCAAAACCTACCAGCATCGATAGCGAATCAGTTACTACGTACCTTGCTACCAGTCGAACGGCATCGAGCACTATTGCAGCGCACAGCAAAGCGCTCGCAACGGTAACTATTTCTAATACTGACGCCGATGCTCAATCAATCATTCGCGAAGCGCAAGAAGTAGCCAGCGAAGGAGTACAAAGTATTGCAACCAGTACGCATGAAGTGATTGAATCACTTCCCCAGAAAGATGTCGCCGTACTGGCGGTGAATGACCTTGAAACAAAGGTAGCTGCAGTATCCGATGCGTCAACTTCGGCAAAAGTTGCTGTAGCAATGACCGCGGAGCCGGTTATGCTCTCGATAGCTACCACTGCACCTGTTGATGCTCAATCATCAGATGTTGTCGATACGACTGTCGGTGACATCGAATTGCTGATGCAGAAACTGGAAAGTACGATCGCTGATATAAGTAAACAGCCAACAACAAGCAGCGACGAAGCAGATACAATTACAGCGCTCTACCATCAAGCTCTTGAAGCAAAAGAAGCCGGTGACTTTACCAAGGCACTCGAATTACTTCATAAGGCATTAAGTGCTTATGACACAACACAGAAAACCATCGAGGTTGAAAATGAAATCAACGCATCAAAAGATCAAATTTCATCTTCTTCATCCTCCGAAAGCTCGATAATATCTTCAACCGGCAGCACGTCAACCGCATCGTCATCGCGAACTCGATAATCAAACGATTTCTTATCTTGAAATCGAATACTAAGAAATAGTACGATCGAAATCGCCCCTATTACAAGTCCTAAGAATACCGCCAAGATTACAAATGCAGCACTTCCTGCATTTTTTGTATTATCTGGCATATCAGATGCTATCGGATTATTAAGCAAGGTCTCTACCGCAGGTGCGGGAGTTGCAACTAGGGACGATTGCGCATAATAAGCATCCGGTTTCGCCATACTGGTACGAGTGCTTGAGGTTTCCTTTACAGGAGCTGATGATCCAAATACCTCACCTGTGGGATATAAAAGGTCTATAGGTCCACCGATATATGAAAAGTTCAACTGCCGAGGCGTAAAAGTATACGCAGTACGCGCAAGCAAAATGGTATTACGGGGAAAGGTAAACATATTACCTCCCGAGTGCAGCTGCCAACCTGCAATATCAAAATCCTCTGACGATGCATGCGCGATAGTGATGGTCCCATCTGCAACCGACCCACTGACTTCTAATGTCGGCTTCAAAACGGCTATTTTTTTCTTAAGCGTAAGAAATGGGGTCCCCTCTTCATACGTCAACTTGCTAGTGTAGTACGAAAGAATCATTTGATAGGTTCCAGGATATGCATATGCATGCTCGATGGTTGGATTATTTTGCTTTAGGTATGCCGTTCCGTCGCCCATAGCCCATTCATACACACCATGGCGTATTGCGAATGTATCAGAGCCAACGGTACGCACAGGTTTCGCCATATAAGAATGCATCTTACCGACAACAATTACAGTATCCATAGCTGCCGTAAGTCCATATGTCAGTACAATTGCTTGATTCTTCTTTAGACCACTTTGTATCATGGACGTTGCGTTCTCAGTCGGATAATCAGGCTGACCATCAACATCGTCATTATCCGTGTCATTTGAACCATCTGCGTTTAAAGCCCCTGGCGTTGCATTGCTTACATGCCATGATCCGTCCGAGTACGAAAGAGTATCGCCATCTCCTGCCGCACCCATATTTGCTGGATACGTTGCAGACGCTACGATAGTATCATTTCGTTTTATAGCAACCGTTTCACCTGTATTCACAAGCGAAAATGAACTATGCAACAAGGTTCCTGAAAATGATGGATAAACCGCAGTAAAAACACCTTCAGTATCAGCATCCGTAATGACCGCATATGATCCAGGGTCAATACTTTGTCCCCCCGAAAGTACGGTAATGCCGTGATTACTATTGGATTCAAAGAGTTTTAATGTCGCACTATCAATAGCCGTGTCATCGTTATTGTAAATTTCGATCCACTCATGGTCTGCATCTGCGCCGGGTGCATCATACATTACTTCGGTAATTTCAAGTGCAGCTGCAGGCAGTGCAGCCAATACGCATAATACGGCAAGGATGAAAATGAAGGGACGCATAGTTGTAAAAGAACAAGTGGTTACGACGGATAATAGTTATGATAATAATGTCTTCAAAGTATCTTCAGGAACTTCGCGCCGGGATCGCTCCTCCTCTTCGGCCAACTTTCGGGCTGCTTCAGCAGCAAGAAGATTTTTTGTCTGCCCCTCAAGCGCAGCAATCTTTGACTCGAGATTTTTGCGGATTTCTGTCTCGGCATTCGCACGTTCCTCGATCAACCGTTTTTCATTTTCTAGGTGGACTGTCTTCGATTCGATATCATTCAAAAGAGTTTTATTGTCTTGCTCAAGTGCACTGATGCGCTGCAAAAAAGCGACGCGCTCCGACTCCATCGTATGTGATAATTGCGATTTTTCTTCTTCAATCATTCGGCGTGAGCGTTCAAGCTCTTCTTGTCGGCTGCGTACTTGGCCTACAGTTGACTGCAATTCCTGAAGTGTCTGTTTCATATTCTGCACTTGGGCATCAAGTGCTTGTTCACGTTCACGCGCTTCGGCCAGTTCTTTTGCAAGTCGCTCTCGTTTTGCTTTTTCAGCTGCAATTATGGCCGGATCAGGTTCCGGAGTAACAGGATTCCGTAGAACCGCTGTGGCTGATTCAGAAAGTGGCCACTCACCAGGATTCTTTTCTGTTCCCGGATTTACTTGCTGATCAAATAGCGGAATTGAAATTTCAACCGGCGATTCGGGCTTCGCCACTGATGGTTGTGTTTGCACATTTGTAACCGCAGGCTGATTAAGGCTTTGGGATGATGACCCTATTATTTCCCCTGAAATAGTTTCTGCCTTCACCTCAGCCGCAGAAACGGTTGAAGCTGTAGGCTGTATCTGCTTCTCTTCAGTGCCCACTACCCCCAACGCAGAAAGTGCCGACCGCAACTTCGCGCGCGTATCGGCTTTTGCATCACGCACAATCTTCATATTAGTGTTTGCGCTTGAGGTGTTACGTTGCGCTGGTACATAGCGATCTCCTGCCTCGGGTTTCTCCTTAGTGATTTCGCCCTTATCCGCAAGACGCTCTGGCTCATTGCTTTTATGGACACCTGCTGCCGAAAGAATATCATCATACGCAAATGAGACTGGTGCAGCCAAATCAACAGGTTCGGGTGGTGATTGTGGATTCGGCATCGAAACTAAAGCATCATCAGACTTTTCACGTACCTGAATTTTACGCGCCGGTGTATCTCGGCGACGTTCATCAGATGATACGTCGCGGGGCGGCGTACGTCGATCAAATCGTTCACCACGTTCCGTGCGCTGACCGTGCCGCATATCAGAATGTGCTGATGTTCGAGGTGGAACTTCTTTTACTGCTGGTGATACTGCAAATTCGATGCCCAGCATACCCAAAGCTTGGCTTGCCATTTTACGGGTTCCCGAGCGTTCGGCATTTTCAGCTGAGCGCACCGGAACAGCACGCACAGGGGGGATCTCTCCTGCTTTTACTTTTGCCAGATCCTCTTTACAGTAGATTGGCAATCCCGGCTTTGGTTCAAATGGCACTTTGACATGCTTGCCGCAGACTGCGCATACGCCCTCATAATCACCGGATCCTTCCGTACCCCCTCCTGCACCAGTCAGTCCGCCACTTGCACTACGGCCAGAGGCCCATTTCGTAATATCCTCTTCTACAAGTGGACGTGGGCGTGTATACAATGAACGTGAAGTATCGATGATGCGCTGGATCGTTTCGATCGATTGACGACTGTAGATAGGCGGCAAGGTTCGCGCTGAAAATGGTCGAGTAGACATACCATCGACCAACAACTTCATGTAAGCATGGTAATTGGGCAGATTAACGAAATCTTCGGCGGTGAATTCAGGTTGAAATTCTTTTTCTAGAAATTCAGCATCAGTAGCACCGACACGGAATATAATCATCGTTCCCACGTTACCAAACACAGCATCCCGCACGGTAGTAGATTCGGTTGTTTCAAGTTGAGCAATGTACTGATGTGCGACAGTAAGATTGAGGCGGTATTTGCGCGCTTCTGACAAGATACTTGCAAAAGATTCGTTCACGAAGTTCTGAAACTCGTCCACGTAGAGATAGAAGTCACGACGCTCTTCTTCGGGGATACGGACGCGCTCCATTGCTGCCAGCTGCAGCTTGGTCACGATCATTGCGCCTAAAAGTGCCGAGTTATCTTCACCGACACGTCCTTTCGACACGTTAACAATCAGGATCTTACCCTGGTTCATGATGTCAAAAATATTGATGGTCGATTTTGCCTGCCCTACGATATTGCGGATGATGGGCGTCGAAAGAAACTGCCCTACCTTATTTTGTACCGGCTGAATCGCCTCGTTACGAAACTTATCCTGCCATGCCTCATACTCGTTAATCCAAAACGCCTTTACGACTGGATCATTCACATTTGCCAAAATATCCTGGCGGAACCCTTTGTCTACCAACAGTCGGGGAATACCAAGCAAAGTGGACCCAGGAGTATCAAGTAAC
>CAYZZD010000043.1:0-5453 GCA_964482675.1 uncultured Candidatus Saccharibacteria bacterium | reverse complement strand
GGAGCCGAGTTGTTGGGGGTACGCTCGGCAGATGCCGTGAGTGTCGGCTGCGGCGAATTTGCCTATATTCATGCGTTTACTACCGCGCTGTATGAAGAGAAGCCGATTGGTATTTTGGAATCCGATCATGAGCTTCATCCTGCCGTCAACGAAGTGCTTAAAAATTCCCAATACAAACATGACGGCATTTTCTTTGACTCTGATCCCAATAGGCTAGTCGAGCGTATCGAAGCCTATGTTCGCAAATCACAAACATAAGTAAACAAAAAACTCCCAGTTGGGGAGTTTTTTGTTTGGGCACATAAAGCTACTTTACCTTTGCGATAATATCTTTGAACACAGCAGGGTATGATTGCGCTAGTTCTGCAAGCATCTTGCGGTTGATTACCATACCATTCTTCTTGAGCGCGGCGATCAGCTTGCTGTATGAAAGGCCTTCCTGACGAACACCGGCATTGATCTTGATGTTCCATAAAGCGCGGAAATCACCTTTTTTCTTGCGGCGGTCGTTGAACGCATGGTTGCCGGCATGATAGATAGCCTCGCGTGCCATTGCTTCTTTCTTTGATCGTCCGAAGCGGTAGCCTTTCGCAGCAGTCAAAACATTCTTGCGGCGTTTATTTTTCATTACTCCTCGTTTTACTCGTGTCATACAATTCCAATGTTATCCGCCGCTTATGCGTGGGGAAGGTTACGGCTTTTAATCTTCGGCTTCATAGTGAAGCTTTGCATCTTTTTGCCTGCAAGCTGCTTTACGCGGCGCTGCTTGGCATTAAAGTGGTTGAATCCTGCCTTGCGAGCAAGGATCTTTCCATTTTTTGTCACCTTGAGGCGTTTTGAAAATGATTTGTTTGTCTTTGCGCTCATACCAGTGTTCTTATCTTAATAATGGTTTCGTAATTTATTGACCACGTTTCTTTTCGATGATCATGATCGGACCTTTCGGTCCAGGCATAGGTTCGTCGACGACCGTGTAGGGAACCGGAATGAATTCTAGTAGCCGTTTTAATCGCTCGGCAAGAAAATCCTTTTCGAATCCTTTTGAGCGACCCTTGAGGAACAATTCGATTTTTACCCGATGTCCTTCAGAAAGCCATGCTCCTGCTTTTTCGCCCTTGATCTTCAGGTCGCCGTCGCCGGTGCCAATTTTGATCTGGACTTCTTTGACTTCGACTCGCGAATCGCGCGCTTTTGCGCGAACTGTTCGGTCTTTCTTTTTAAACTCATACTGGAACTTCCCATAATCCATGATCTTTACGATCGGCGGGATCGAATCTGCGGTAATTTCGATAAGATCAAGGCCTTTGTCGCGTGCGCGTGCAAGTGCCTGTTCGATCGGAAGGATACCCAAATTGCCTTCAGTGGCGTCGATCACGCGAACTTCGCGGGCACGGATGCCCTCGTTGATGCGTATTCGGTTGAGTTCGTCTTTTTTAGTCAAAGGTTTAAAAAAAGTGCCCTTTTCAAAGCACTAGGGGATTGTACTGGTTTTTGCTTATATGTCAACGACCTTTTGATAAATCAACTACCGCTATTTACAAATGGTATTTATTAGGTATAGTATTTTCAAGAAAAAAGATAGAATATGAAACAGACTACCAAAACCTTTATCATAAGTATCCTAACGGTACTTCTTACGGGCTTTGGGTATTCTGCCTATAGCCTATCTCAAAACGAGCTCTTTGATAACATAATTCATGAAGCTCAAGTTAAATCTTCAAAGAACTGTTACTTCGAGCAAGATTACCAAAACGATATCAAAAGGATTAATGCCAATGAAGAATTACGCAAAAGTATTGGCAAGGCCCGTATGATAGCTAAACTCCACCTACTTATTACGCACAAGCCTATATGCACACAAGAGATTTCTGTCGTATTTATTCTGTGTGCTGTGTTTGTTGGTTGCGTATTTTTGTTCATACTGGTATTGATTGGGACAGGTGAAGTAATATTTCGCTTCATTCAAGAACAACGATGGCGTTCAATACAATTACCTAAATTGCAATTTAGGCTTGGAAAGTTTGGGCCTCATCTAATACCTATTATGTCAACTCAATATTTTATCTTAAGGCAAAAAGCCTACAATCTACTTTCAGAAATCATCAATCCTCCCGAAAAACCGCCTTGTTTTTGTTGCATATCAGAATGAAAACACTTTCATCTTTTATGTAACTTAAAAAACAAAAAATGGGAAATTTACAGTCAAAGTTTGCGGTGGTAACTGGCGCAGGTTCTGGTGCTGGAAAGGCAATTGCTATTGCTTTAGCATCGCAGGGTGCCTATACATTTTGTATAGGTAGAAGGAAATTCGAGATTGAAAAAACAGTTTCACTTATCAAAGAATCAAATGGCAGGGCAGATGCAATAGTATGCGATGTTTCGAATGCTATTCAAGTTGAAGCCGTGTTTAAAAAAATTCTTCATTGGGGAAACGTGGATATTTTGATAAACAATGCAGCTGCCTTTGGAGCTACTGCCTTTACGGAAGATCAAACGGTTGATTCCTGGATACAGTGTCTGAATACTAACATTCTTGGTGCCGCGCTTTGTAATAAGGCGGTTATACCAGGCATGAAGCAGCAACGGAGCGGATACATTATTCATATTAGTTCACTCGCAACAAGTTTTGCTTACACTAAAAGAAATCCGTATGCGACATCAAAGCATGGTCTTGAAGGATTAAGCGAAGTAACTGCAGGAGAACTGTGTGAATATGGTATTTGTGTAAATACTGTTGCTCCAGGGCATATTACTGGAGAAAGACTTGATGCTGTTATTCAGGCTCGATCTGAAGTAGAGAAAAAGGACGTAAAAGTTGTGCGACGCGCGTTTCTTAGTCAATATCATTTACACCGTGATGGCCAATCAGTTATTTTGGATCCTGAAGATGTCGCTGAAATGGTTCTGTTTTTAACTACGACAAAAGCGGGTAGTAAAATTACCGGAGAAACATTCGGTATGAAATGCGGCTTCCGCTTATAATAAGATACCATATAATAAACAAAAACCCCTTCGGAGAACCGAGGGGGCTTTTGCTTTTATGATATACCGTTAGGCAGCCATTTTTGCTTTCTTGATAGCCTTAGCTACGCCAAGCTTGTTAATCGTTTTCATGCCTTTTGGGGTTACCCACATAGTCACTTTAATGCCATCTGCCGCAGTATAGGTCTTCTTTTGCAAGTTTGCCTTTTTGCGGTTCATGCCAGTTGGATTAAATTTGGTAGCACGAACAACATTGCTGTAGCCGCCGCCCATTTTTGAGTGTTTTCCGGTTATTGCGCATTTCTTTGCCATACGATTGCCATAATACAGATTTTAATTTGAAATGCAACTGTAAAAGCCTTAACGTTTAGGAATACTTGTATATAATAGTATCTATGACACTTACCGAACAAATGGGCTTTTTTCTGTTATTTTTCTTTTCTGTAATATTCCGTGAGATATGTCGAGGGTATGTTGCATTATTTTTTGGAGATACCACTGGTTATAACGCAAGACGCCTGACTGCCAACCCGTTGAAACATATTGATTTTTTCGGTACGATTTTCTTACCGATCATGTTTGTTATTTTTGGACTTCCTGCAATCGGGTGGGCAAAGCCGATGCCGATTCGATTTGATGCGCTGCATACCCGAACTGCTCGTATATTGGTGGCAACGTCAGGAATCCTTGCAAATACTTTTTTGATTTTGGTGTCATTAAGTATTGCCGCACTTGCAAAAGGGGTGTTCCATGCCGAGCCTGCTATTACTGCGCCATTTTTTCTCTTGGCATACCTTAATATTATCTTAGTGATCTTTCATGCTATTCCGATTCCACCACTTGATGGATTCTTGCTGCTTAGTCAAATCAAATGGCCGTTCTTGCAACGGATGCTGCGACGCATTGCAACACTTAATCCGTTACTATTGTTTCTTGTTATTCTGGTAATATGGAATATACTGTATCCGCTTGTCGAAATGATCTATGCGCTACTTGTCACATAAATTTCTCTTAATAGCGACGTACTTTTTCTTACTTTTTGCTTTTCCATTTTTTTCTTTTGCGGCACCGTTTATAAGTGGAAGTGCTGATGCTACTTTTACGAATACTAAATTCGGCACTGTGCGTTTTGTAGTGCCTGGCTCAGATGCAGCAACTGCAGGCACACAAGTGGCCGATATTAGTAGTAGCGGCCTAACGGGGTATGCATTTGGAAGTCATGTCGGCTGGATCACCTTGTCGGATCCTGATGGTAGTGATTATGGCGTTGATGTTACTTGCAATAACGGGACCGGAACCCTTTCGGGTACCGCTTTTGGACAGACAGCTGGCTTTCTTAACTTTGGTCCGTTTGTAAATAGCGTAACACCTCAAGTGACGATTGATTCGGGAGGTAATTTAAGTGGATATGCATGGGCTCAAAAGGCAGGGTGGCTTGATTTTTCAGGTGTTAAAACTAGTTTTCATTGCACTACTTCATCGGGCGGTGGCGGGGGAAGCAACGGTAATCCGAATGCAAGCTGCAATTTATCATTTGTTCCAAGTACTATTGCGCCAGGCCAATCTGCGACTTTAGTGTGGGATACCAACTTTGGCAATGGCACTCTTGAGACTGCTTCGATTACTCCTGGGGTTGGTGCTGTTACTTCTGAGTCGGGTTCTGTTGTAGTAAGTCCTATTATGACGACTCAATATCATGGAACCTTTACGAGCTCTGATACGGACGGCACTGCGGATTGTTATGCAACATTAAATGTTTCGACACCTCCTGCGTCATCCGTGCGATTTGATCCTATTGCGTATCAGGTGGCCGAAGGAAATACCGTAACGCTTACAGTAAAGCGCGTAGGTGATGCGTCTGCAGCAGCAAGTGCTGTGGTGCAAACTCAAAATGCAAGTGCGGTAGCTCCAGGCGACTATACGGCCGCCAGCCAAGTGCTGACTTGGAATGCGGGGGATGGGAATCCAAAAACAATCAGTATAAGTACAGTTACTGACTCACTTGTGGAAGGTTCTGAATCATTTACCGTGCGCATTATTGCTGCAACAGGCACCACGATAGATTCCGTTTATAATATTGCCCAAGTAGGTATTTTTGAGGGCACTATTATTCCGCCCGTGCAAACAACTTTATTAGTACGTAAGGTTGTGCAAAACAGCTTTGGTGGCGCTGCTGCTGCTTCAGATTTTTCATTTAATCTTAATGGTCAGTCAATCGCCCAAAATACGCCGGTAGTAATTACTGCTGGTACATCATATGAACTGTCTGAAAGTGGACCATCGGGGTATCAGTTTGATTCAATTAGCGGAACGCCAGGATGTCCGACTGCGCTTAATCAATCATTCAGTGTTGCAGAAGGGTCGACGGTTATTTGTACTATTCACAATAAAGATGTCTGCGTCGGTGCTTCATGTCCACAGCAAAATACATGTTTGGATCCACAAGCTGATAATTATAATGCAACACTTCC
>CAYZZD010000042.1:0-5707 GCA_964482675.1 uncultured Candidatus Saccharibacteria bacterium | reverse complement strand
CGGGATTAAGATCGACGGAATTGGTTCGCATACTCTGACGATACACGGTAAAAAGGTTATTAATAAAAATATCGAATGGCACAATAGCGAAGATCCAATCGAATCAATGATGTTTATTTCTGCGGCGATGGTGACTCATTCTGAACTTATGATAAAGCGATGCCCGATTGATTTTTTGCGCAGGGAATTATTAGTACTTGAGTCAATGGGTGCCCATTTTGCATATTCAAAAGAGTACTTTTCTCGCAATAAGCGAACTCGCTTGGTTGATATTACTGTTTTGAAAAATGGAAATTTAAAGGCCTTGAAGGATAAGGTGCATGCAACTCCGTACCCTGGAATCAATAGTGACAATCTTCCTTTTTTCGTTCCTGTTGCAACCATGGCTCGAGGTACCACATTGGTGCACGATTGGATGTGGGAAAATCGCGCAATTTACTTTACAGAATTAAATCGCCTAGGAGCCGACATTCGTCTGGCTGATCCTCATCGTGTGCTGGTAACTGGTCCAACAAAATTAATGGGAACCACAATTATTTGTCCTCCTGCGTTGCGTCCATCCACTATGATCATGGTTGCAATGCTGGGCGCCGAGGGTACGTCATATTTACATAATATATATCCCATCAAGCGAGGTTACGAAGGTTTGGTGGAACGCTTTAATGCATTAGGTGCCGAAATTGAAGAGGTGTAACGAAAATGGCTTCCCTTTACGGAAGCCATTTCATTTATAGGTTTTTCATTACTTTTTGCGCGCGTTCGTTTGCGACCGCGCCGTCGAAGCCAAAAGTTATATCGCCCATGGTCAGCAATTCTATGATCGCAGGCTGTATGGCATGTTCGACACTGTTTATTTCTTTTTGCAAAAGCTGTGCGGTAAATTCAGGGTAATTCTGAATCTCGATAACCTTTCGGTAAATAAGAGCACCTTCGTCGTAGCCTGCCGTCGTGTTAGGTTTATCTATGAAGTGTATCTCAACCCCACTGGTAATTAGTGGGTAATGCGCCTGGGCCTCGATTACTTTTTCATGAACCTTAATTCCATAAAGTCCATTAGTGAAGGGGCGGAGACCTGGATGTATGTTAGAAACTTTTCCAACAGGGAGTCCGCTAACAAATTTTTCATATCCGGCCAAAGTTATATGATCGGGATGGAAATTTTCAAACAGCATCTGGTAGTTTTCAGTGGTAGGTTTTGCAGGCAGGGGGTAAAACGGAACACCAAGATGATCTGCGCGTCGTGCCACACCTCCATTTCGGTTTGTCGATGCGAGCATGAAGGTGATCATTGAACTCTTATTAATCAGTTCCCTGATAATGTTTTCGGCACCAGAACCTGAATTTTGTCCGGCTCCGCCAAGGATTAGTAGCTTTTTCATGTGTGTATATGTGCTTCACATTACCATGCAATCGTAATATTTCAAGTGAATCCTTTTTGTTTGTCTTTTTGGGCGAAATGCGTAGAATGGGCACATGTCATTTTTTAAGCCCAAACTTGGGGTCGACCTAGGAACTGCAAACACGTTGGTATTTATACCCGGAAAGGGAATTGTCTTAAACGAGCCCTCGGTCGTGGCTGTTTCGCAAAACGATCGCAAAGTACTAGCGATTGGGGCTGAAGCAAAAGATATGATCGGACGTACCCCTGATGCAATTGTCGCATATCGTCCGATGCAGGGTGGTGTCATTGCGGATTATAAAGTTGCTGAAGCAATGCTTCGCTATTTTTACCGTAAAGCGTTAGGTGAATGGAATCTATTCAAGCCCGAAGTAATGGTTTCGGTTCCCGCAGGAATAACATCAACCGAGCGTCGCGCAATAGTTGAAGCGGCGGTCAAGGCGGGTGCATCTGATGCATACGTGGTTAAAGAACCTATCCTTGCCGCGATTGGTGCCGGTATTCCAATTTACGATGCAGCAGGACATATGATCGTTGATATTGGCGGTGGCACAACTGACGTCGCCGTGATTTCATTGGGTGGTATCGTTGCATCCACATCGGTTAAGTGTGCCGGAGATTCCTTGGATCGCGCTATTATTGATTATGTCAAAAAACACCACAATCTTGCCATTGGTGAAAAAAGCGCCGAACGTATCAAGATAACTATTGGCAGCGCCTTGCCTGTCGAAAAAGAAGAGAACAAAGAAGTGATCGTGAAAGGCCGTGACTTTGTGACAGGTCTTCCGCGTTCCGTGCATCTCTCGACTAATCAAATTGTTGGAGCAATACAAACCGAACTGCGACAGATGATCCAGGCGATCAAGGATGTTTTAAACCAAACGCCACCCGAATTGGCATCTGATATCATTGATAACGGAATCATGATGACTGGTGGTACATCGCAATTAAAGAATTTGACCCAATTGGTTTATCAGCGAACCGGGGTAAAGGCCGTCCTTGCAGATGATCCCTTATATTGCGTAGTCAATGGAACAGGTATTGCACTTGATCACCTTGCGATGTATAAGCGTGCAATATTGCAGAAGCTCTAGGCCTTGTATATTTTTTACTTTTCTTCATACTTATCCTATGACCACGGCACCTTTTGAAAATACGAAACTCGAAGGTGGGCGTACCTACTGTGTCCATTCGGTACCCCTTGACGTTGCCGAAGCCTTAGCACGTACCCTTGCTGCTGCGAATGGTTTTCGATGCATTCCATTTATTTTCGAGCAAGGTGACCGTGAGACTGTCGAACAGGTTCGCGCTGCGCTTTTGATACCACAACAGACGCCGACGCTTTTTTTCATTGCCTCAAATCGTCCATACACTCATGATTCACAGGCGCTTATCCTTAAGGCGTTAGAAGAATTGCATGCTACGGTCGCGGTGATGCTCCATGTGCGCTCGAAAGAGGATTTATTGGCGACAATTCGTTCACGCGCAATAGAACTAACAACCGATTCGGTTACCGATAATACGGTGCATCTTACAGAAGCCCGCAATTTTTTAAAGGTAACAGCGGATGCGCGGCTGAAAAAAGTGGAGGTATTTATTGGTAACGATGAGCCTATTCCATATACCACTGATGATCTTGTACGTGATATAGAAAAAATATTGATATCAGACGCCAAGGCCATTCCATCAGATACGATGCGCATTATGCATGATGTATTAAGCTTGTATCATGATGCGCGCCGCTATCGTACCATACCGCCGAAAACGCTTTTTGAATATCTTGCAGTTTCTTTACCAGTTGTTTAGAATAGTCTTACTTATGAATTACGATCAAAAATCAGTAAAGAACGAGCTTTCAAATACCATCGATTGGTTGCGTAAAGAATACGTTCAGCTTTCAACCGGCCGCGCACACCCCAGTCTGATCGATTCGGTTGGCGTTGAAGTGTATGGCGACCGACAGCCTATTAAGAATATTGCAACAATCACCACTGAGGATGCGCGAACGTTGCGTATCTCACCTTGGGATAAATCACTTACCGCAGATATTCATAAAGCTTTGCAAACATCAGGGTTACCGTATTCATTTTCGGCCGATTCAGAAGGAGTGCGTCTTGGAATTCCTCAGCTAACCGCAGAAAATAAAACTGCATTGATTAAGGTCATCAAGGCGAAGCTCGAAGACGCCCGTATTTCTGTTCGTGAACAGCGTACTAAGATTCTTAAAGAAATCGATGCATCGACTTCATCGGACGATGAAAAGAAGCGCTTTAAGGATGCTGTACAAAAGGGGGTTGATGAAATCAATAAAGAGCTCGAAGAGCTTGCAATCCTAAAGGAAAAAGAACTTCAAATCTAATATTGTCTATCCGATTTTTGTTTGAGGGATCAACAGTATGAAGATGCCTGTTCGGCGTTCGGAATTATAATTGAGTCGCGCAGTAAAATTGGTGTATCTTTCTTTTTAAAGTATAATTACTCGACAAATGCTTCAAATAATTATCGCTATAATTTGCATCGGCTTACTTATATTTATCCACGAGCTAGGGCATTTTTTTGCTGCGCGTGCTTTTGGTGTAGCAGTGTATCGTTTTGCAATCGGATTTCCTCCAAAAGTAATCTCATTTACTCGTAAGGGCATTGTATATGCGCTGAACCTTATTCCATTGGGGGGTTATGTTTCGATTAAGGGTTTTGGAGCCGATGATGAAGCAAATGCTAATGCAACCGCAGCTGGTACATCATATCAACAGGTTTCGGTTATAAAAAAAATGGTAATCGTCCTAGCCGGGATTGCTGCTAATGTAGTATTTGCGTATCTGGTTTTTGTATTCCTTTTTGCAAAGGGAATTGCTATGCCGATAGATTCGATCGACTCTACTCTGGCGCCGTATAGTCAGAATCCCTATGTGCAGGTTTCTTCTGTGATGAAAAATAATCCTGCTGAAATAGCCGGCTTACATTTTGGTGACCGTGTTAAATCTATCGTCGATATGCAAGGGAATCGGGTATCACAAAATACTCAGGCGGTGTTTGATGCTTTTCAGAGGGTGCAAACCACCGGGCTTGTGTTTACCCTTCAGTCGGATGGTACCGAAAAGTCAGTAACGATAATTCCTGAACTACAAAATGACGGTACGTACAAGGCAGGATTAATGCTTGAAACTTACGCTACGATACGGGTACCAATCATGAAATCGCTGTGGTTTGCATTACAAACCACAGAAAGCATCATTCGTGACACTTTCGCGGGAGTAGGGCAATTGTTTGAAAAACTATTTACTCAGAAACAAAGTAATATTAATGTTAGTGGCCCGGTTGGGATTATTCAGACAACTGGACAGCAGGTTTCGTATGGATGGCAATACCTGCTCTCTTTTTTAGCTATTTTGTCTATTAACCTAGCAGTGTTGAATATTCTCCCTCTTCCGCCATTGGATGGTTGGCATGCGCTAAAGGCTATTTATAAAAGCGTATTCCGCCGCGATCTTCCGCATCTTATTGAGACCATAATCTCGGTAATTGGTATTGTGCTTGTCTTGGCTTTGATTACATATGCCACAGTCGGAGATGTGAGGGCATTATTTTAATACAAAAAAGATCACCCCGTATTCTAGGTGACCTTTTCTTACATTATTGTTGCACCTGGATACCCCATTCCTCTAACAATACAATTAATTCGCTTTTTATAGTTTTGGCTTCTTGGTCAGCACGACCTAAAAACTCGTTATGTGCTGTGTGTGCGCTAAATTTAGTTATCCAGCAACTATGGTAGTACATGGTGAGCTTTTCTGAGGAGCTTTCCATCAGCTTTTTTAATTGCACATTCTGTTTTTGGAAAGCATCGATGATATACTCTGCGATTTCACGGGGTGTTTTTTCATTTGGTTTAGGAATGTCTAGTAGGGCAGACTCCTGAGCAAATTTAGGAGTTGTTTGCTCTCCAGCGGGTGCAGTCTGCTGCATACTTAAGTCTATAAACAAGATTAGGTAAGGCAGGTTCGTTTTAAGGCAATTTTCTTTATTGGCCATGGCGTATTTTTTTGTTTTTGCAATTTTGCTTGTGGTGACTATAATACGTGTACGATGAACAGTCAAGATTTCGAAAATCTAAGAAAAGGCATCCCTGATAATCCGGGTGTTTATTATTTTTGGCAAGGAAACACCAAATTGTATATCGGCAAAGCTACTTCGATTAAAGATCGGACAAGTAGTTATTTTAAACCCGAGGTTGTATTGGATCGTGGTCCAAAAATTGCCAAAATGGTTGAGCTTGCCGATAAGATTACTTTCGAGGAAACTGACTCT
>CAYZZD010000041.1:0-5890 GCA_964482675.1 uncultured Candidatus Saccharibacteria bacterium | reverse complement strand
GACCTTCCTTTGAAATCGATACACCCTCAGGCGTATACCATTGCGCAACCGTCACTTTTATTGATGTCCCCAAGGGGAGTTCTTGGTATTCTTGTACCGAACCTTTTCCATACGTCTGTGTACCAACCAAGGTTGCAATGTTGTGTTCACGCAAGGCTCCGGCAAGGATCTCGGACGCAGAAGCAGAACCGCCATCAACTAAAATGACAACTGGGATATGCGCATCCTGGAAAGCGCTTTTCACGCCTTTGCTTCGATGCACAACCTCGCTTTCATCGCGAGATTTTTCACGGACGATTACCTTCCCGGCAGGAACAAACAGGCTGCCAATATCAGTCGCCGCATCCAAGTAACCCCCTGGGTTTGCGCGCAAATCGATAATAAGCCCCTTTTCTACCGCTGGATCGTAATCATCGATCGCACTTTTGAAGTCTGTATATGAATTTTCTGTAAAGGTATATAGTGATACGATTCGAATTCCGTCTTTTTTCACCACATCAATCGAGGGCACCGAGATAGTATCGCGCTCGATATCTACCTCGCGTGGTTCAGCCTCACCCTCACGAATAATTGTCAAAATCACATGAGTACCTTTTTTACCACGCATCTTTTGAATAGCTTCTTCAAGCGACATGCTGGTGGTTGGTTCGGCATCAATTTTCACAATGATATCACCCGCCTTAATACCGGCCTTATAAGCAGGCGTATCCTTTAATGGTGCAATGACCACGATCACTCCATCTTTTTTATCGACTTCCATACCTACACCGTCAAAAGCTCCCCCGACTTCTTCAGAGAATTCCTTAGCTTCTTTTGGATCAAAAAATTCGGTATACGGGTCGCCATAGGACGCAACCAGACCTTTGATCATGCCATACAGTTTATCGTCCGCTGCGGGTCTATCTGCGATAAATGAAGTATCAAGAATGTTCCATACTCGCGTTAACAATGAGAATTGCTCGCTCTTGGTTATGACCGACTCAACGGATTGTGCGTCAGTAAGCGAACGCGATGACACATATAAACGAATCTTGGGGCCAAGAACAACACCTACAACAAAGGCAATTACTATCCCGGCAAGCAGTACTGACCTTGTAACAGTTTTTTTTGAAATATCGTGCTCCATATTACATTTCAAACGGAAGGCCATTTAAGGTTATATACGCCTCAGGGGTGAATTTATTATTAGGATCCCAAACCATAAAGCTTTGGATACCGTGTTCTAAAAATGCCCTAAGTTGTGCTTGAACCTCGGCGGTTCCATACTGCGCTCCATAATCGAAATCTTGAACCCACGGACGCAATTTTGCGATATCTTGATCAACAGCCACCTGATCAATATGGGTAACTGCGGGTGACGCCGCAATTGTTTCCCCGTTTTCGCCAACCGAGGCGGCCTTTGCGGGCGTATCTACAACGGTATGCATTTTCGTAATTTTTTTCACAGCATCCCCCATGGCTATCGAGATTACTTCGTAGGGCTTTTCTGCGGGTTTGGCAATATTATGAAAGCCGGGTGGATAATGCGACGGATACACCATTGGCCCAATATAGTCGAAATACGGCAAGAGGCGCTCAAATTTTTGTCCGATCCCTAGATCGTCTTCGGCGTCTACCGTCATACCAAAAATGTCCGCTGATCGCACAATACGAGGATCAAGATTATTCTTTAAATATTCAGCAAAACGTACCAATTGGTCAGCCCGAGTGCTTCCCTCTGGAATTTGATAATTAATATCCTTAATATTTCCATCGGACGGATATCGAATATAATCAAAATTGATCTCATCAAATCCAACATCGTGATACGAAACATCCGCGATCAAAGCGATGTATTTCCAAAAGGGCTCGGCATTTACGCGTACAAACGCAAGCCCTTTCCGGTCAACCCAAGTCGCAGTGGGATCAGAAACCTTTTTATACGCATCTTCTGGATGGAGCTTCGCGTACGTGGGATCCTGAAAAACGCTTACTCGTCCAATGACATACACCCCTTTTTCGTGGAGTTGCTTAATAAAATCAACAATATCTGGAATTCGTTTCTCGTAGGTTTTTAACGATTCAAGATCGGCGCGAGGCGGAACATAGGATAATTCTCCAGTTGCATCTTTAATATCGATTACAACGGCATTAATCAGGTCTGATTGATCGATAATCCCCATTACATGATTACGTAATGTCGTTGATCCTGCGCCCCAGCTACTAAGATACAACGAACGTACATGCTTGGGCGTCTGTACATGGGTTATGCCGTTAGCAGGCATTTCGAGTTCCTCTTTTTTTGTGTCAGTTTTTTTATCAGCTGCCTCTGCTTCTACCCCATGACGCACCACATATCGCATGGGTGTAACAAAAAAAATCACCAGAAAGATGACTGTGATCCCCCCTATGGCGATTGCAGCGTGCTTCATGCCGACATATTACTATTTTGATCAAATGGCTCGACGTTTGATTCATAAACAGGAGCACTTTCGAATATTGTTTCCTCTATGACCACTTCGGGTGCACGTTTTTGGCTTTTTCGATGCATATACCAAAAATACGCCAAGAAAACTACACTACCAATTAGCACAATGAATCGGCGAAAATCAAAAGGAATACCTGAAAACGGAACAAGGACCATTGCAACGATATATATAAGAGTATACGTATATATTTTTTTATCCATAGTGCGATTATTATACACTATTGTTTTGTAAAATTCACGCCACTTACAATAACCACACACTCACCTTTTACCTTATCAGAATTTGTTACGTAATATGCCGCAACCTCAGATGCAGTACCTCGAATCACTTCCTCGTGTGCCTTTGTAAGCTCGCGACAAACGCAGACCAATCGGTCAATCGGAAGTACCGTTTCAAGCTCTGCTAGTAGTTTCTGTAGACGATGAGTTGATTCGAAACAAACGGTCGCATATTCTGCAGCAGCAATCTCTTTAAGCGCAGTTTGCCTCCCCTTTTTTTGAGGCAAAAAGCCAATAAAAGCCCAAGGTGCGGGGATACCGCAAACTGATAACGCAGCCGTAACTGCCGATGCTCCTGGAACCGCAATTACTTCGATATGTGCATCATGCACTGCGGCAACCAGCCGTGTACCCGGATCAGAAACGGCAGGAGTACCTGCATCAGTTACCAATGCCACATCTTCACCATTTTTCAGTCGCCCCAAAATCTGCTCAACACTTTTGCGCTCGTCATGTGCATTAAACGATTGCACCGGGGTTTTAACATCAAAATGACTCAGCAGTTTCCTTGTCACTCGTGTATCTTCGGCATATATCACTGCAACAGACTGTAATATTTGCACCGCTCGAAAGGTCATGTCGGCCAGGTTGCCGATCGGGGTTGCAACTATGTACAATTTTCCATGAAAATTTTTCATACAGACGAAATCAGTGAAAGGGTCATTACCGCTACTAATGATATCATAACCCCAACCCATTGATGCTTCATCAACTTTTCTTTATTAATAATTACACCCAAAAGTATCGTTACGATAATATAGCTTTCACTAATGGTGATCGTCAGTGAAATCGGAATAAGCAAGGCTGCGGTAGCATATGCAATCCAGGCGCCATTATCACAAACAGCTACCCAAAAACTTTCATAGGGATGTCTTTTTACATGCTGCACAAATGTATGCCATGACTTTGTTATTATAAAATAACCCAGGCATGTAATCGCGAGAAAAGTATGAATGAACCAGATTGCCGCAACCGGGCCCACGCGCGCGCTCGCAAGACCAGTCGTCAAATTTACAAATGCCATGACCACAGTCGCACCAAGAGCCAGAAGAGCACCTTTTTCAAGCATATGTCGTGCATGGATTTTTTCCCCGGTGTAGCCAACAAGCAAAATACCCCCGAAAACAAAAGCGATCAATATCATCTGCAGACTATTAAGATTTTCACTTAGTGCAATGACGCTGAGGAGCACTGTCAGTGGTAATTCAAATGACAGAATCGGTTCAATTACTGATATTTTGCCTACTTTAAGGGCCTTAAATTCAAGCAATGCCACAAGGAGAGTAATCACACTTACTAGCAATAAGAACCAGATTTGTGATCCACTAAACATGATACCCAGATGTTTAAATGCAAATGGAAATAGTGCTACTGCCCCTGTGCCAGTAATGCAAAAAAGACTTGGCCAAATACCAAAATCACGTGATGTACGCTGGATAAAAAAGTCGCCAAACCCCCAGCATAGTAACGCAAGTAACGCGAAACCGATTCCTATAATAGACATGGGCATATAGTAACCAAACTAAGCAATATGCGCAATGGAGTTTTACTTTCTCTTGACATTTCTTTACGCTCTGCTACATTTTGAATATGCCTTTTATGCAATGCACACATGCAAAACGATCACACAAGCGCTTGAACACCAAGCGGTCGTTTTGTCGTATGCATGTATAACCCATCTCTTATAAGCATTATGACATTACGGCCCTCATGGGGCCCTTTTATTTATGAATTCAACCAAAACACAAGCAATAATATTTGATTTCAACCGCACGATTTTTAATCCCGATACAAGTCGGCTTATGCATGGCGCAAGAAATCTTTTGGAATATGCCCATACCCGTTACGATTGTTACCTGCTTTCTTTTGATGAGCACGGCCGCAATGATCTTATAAACCAGCTTGGCATAGAAAAATATTTCACCGGAATCAAATTTGTAAAAGAAAAAACAAAAGCAAATATGCGCTCGCTGACCAAACAAAAACGCTATAAAAATATATATGTTATTGGTGATCGGGTTAAAAAAGAAATTACTTTAGGGAACGCACTTGGTTACGAAACAATATGGCTCAACAAAGGTAAGTTTAAAAAGGAATCTCCAAGCAATGCAAAAGAAATCCCTCGATACACGATCCTTTCACTAAAAGCTGCGATAGAAATACTCTAGCCTTCGGGCTACCGTGTCGGTGAGGTCCGGAACCCGCCGACACGGTGCCTCGAAAAGCACCGTCTGCTCTTTTATTTTTTAACTAAAAAATTTAATACCAATGAAAAAGAATTTCAAAGATCTTGTTGATTATCACCTAGAAAACAGGTATTGGTCATCTGCAAACGACACCCGGTACGGGTATGTATTGTGCCCCCACCCTTTCAGGTTAGATGAAAACCATATTGCGCAATTAAAAGAAATTGGCATCGCTGTAGCTGATTACATCCGCGGCATGAAAAAACTTTTTACGTATGCAAGCCAATATCAAGGAAGCCACCGCATAGCTTCAACGATATATCAGATTTGCGAGCAAGGCTCGGGAGGTATGCCGCTTTTGTCACCGGCCGGCAACGTGCCTATAACTAAAGTTGATTGCATGATTGACACTTTAGGGAATATCCGCATTGCCGAAATCGACGCCTACAATCCACGCGGATTATCGTATGTCCTTTTTTTACGGGACATATTTCCTGAAGCAAAAAATCCGTTCTGCGGAATTACCGACACACTGGCAAACTGCATCGGTAATAAAGAATTAATCTGGGTATACGCTAATCGCGAGCGGTATTATCTGACAGCTTTCGCGCAGATGCAGCGGATCATGAGGAAATACAATATCAATATGCACATATACACTGATGTAGAGGCGCGTGATTTTACCCGAAATGATACTTGTATCAGCATGGTTCCCTGGGGAATGGATGATAATAATGAATTAGTTTTTCGTCATCAATTAGTAGAACTCTACAAACAGGACCCCAGCCGTTTTATGTACCCTGTTACACCTTGGCTTGGTTCAAAAGGACTGTTAGGTATTGTTTCAAACCCTACGGAACTTAGCGAATCAGCTAAAGAAATCTATGAGCCGATTTTAGCCGATCATTTTAATGAACTTGGATTGATCCGCAAATACATTCCTGAGACAGTAATACTT
>CAYZZD010000040.1:0-5915 GCA_964482675.1 uncultured Candidatus Saccharibacteria bacterium | reverse complement strand
ATATTCGGTAGGCGCTGCATCTTCATCATCAGTATCATCTTGATCTTCGTCTAATGATGCAGCATCTTCACCTTCACTTGATTTTCGCTTGCGTTTTTCGATTGCAACCAAATTAAGCTTAGCTTTTCCTCCACCAAACATGGCAGTAAAGAGGTCCTGGAAAGCGCTATCAACTTTTGCCAAACCGCCATCAAATTGACGAGCAAGTTCGACTTTTAATGTATCAATAGCACTGACCAATGTAGCAACGCTGTTGGTAGCATCGGTAATTTCCTTTTCCAAAAATCGATCACGCGCCTCGGTCTCCTGGTACTCTTGCATCACGTCACCGCCCGATCCACCGCCCATATCTTCAAGACGGATCTTCAGACGTTCAATCGCGCGCAATGCGTCAATTTGTACGCTATCTTCGACGGTATCAACGGGTACAACAATGGTCGGCGCAACTGCACACATATGCATAGTTTCGTCTACCAATTGAGCACATGCAGATTGGCGGTCCCGGAGTTGCATTTCGGTTGCATCTGCCTGTTCAAGATCACGATGCAATTCACTTTCACGAATACTTGCCTCTCGTAACTGTCGCTCAAGACTTCGCACTTCGTCAACGGTACCATGCATCGACTGTTCAAGCGTCATGATTGCCTCTTGTTGCACGGCAATTTCAGCACCCAACTCTGCCATGTGTTTCTCGATAGCGGTTTTCTCTTGTTGCAATTTTACAATACGTGATTCATCCTTTTTCGGTTCCTCAGGCTTCGCGGTTGCATAGCTTGCAGCAAGCTCACTGCATGCATCAGCAATTTGTCGGGCAATACTTTTTACTTGATCTAATGATGTTGCCGAAAGAAGGGCCCCGACATGGTCACTGGTTACTCGCTCGATGAATTGCTTTACCCTCGACACCGGCACCACGGTTTGTTCAGACGCAGCAACCTGTTGTGGTTTTTCTTCGGCAGCGAATGCCAACATGCCTTCGATTCGTCCTAACTGTCGTGAAAGTTCATCAAGAGCTTGTTGGGTTCGTGCCAAGTGTGCTTTTTTATCCGCAAGGTCACGATCATGTGCCTGATTCGAGAATGCCGATAGTGTTTCGTTTAGTGCCCCTATGTCCGCACGCACCTTGTGCAATGCATGCACTGCCTGCTCTTTGGTTGAAACAGCCTTCGCATGCAATGTCTGAACAATCGACTGCTCGCGTGATACATATTCACTGACCCGTACCAACAACTCTTCGCGGATATGTTTGGCTGCCTCTAATCGCTCAACTTGTTTTTTTAAAAATTTTAGATGTGGAGCTAATTCGCGGCGCAACAGATCGCTTTCGCGCAGATTCTCCTGTGCTTTTTCAAGCTTCCGTTGCGCTTCCTTCATTCGCACGTGAAAAAGTTTTAGACCCAACGCTTCTTCAAGCATTTCTTTGCGTTCTTTTGGATGCGCATTCAGCAAATGATCGGCCTCTCCTTGTGAGATGATATTGTGCGCTTTGGATCCAATGAATGCCGAGGCAAGCACTTCGACAACGTCTTTTAAACGCACTTCGGTTCCATTAATCAAATATTTATTGCTGCCATCAGGGTATACTTCACGAGCAATAGCAACCTCGTCAGTATCAATAGCAACTGACGCAGCTCCTTCCCCCGAAGTATATTGCAATTGGTGATCGCGATTATCAAACACCAGTGTGACACCGGCTCGACTGCCTTTTGGTAGCACGTGTGAACCTTTGAAAATTAGGTCTGCACCGGCATTCACGCGCAACGACTTCATAGATTGTTCACCCATCACGAAGCGGATCGACTCGACAACATTCGACTTACCAGAGCCGTTTGGGCCAACAATCGCGGTGATCGGTGTGGTAAATTGAAAAACCGTTTTCTTTGCAAACGATTTAAATCCATGCATTTCGAGCCGCTTTAAGTTCATAGAGCCGAAAGATTATATCACAATTTTTCTTAAATATGTCCTGCAAGTCTTTATGCCCACCCTTCTGCCTTCAAGGCACTCTTCGCCGCCTCTTGTTCAGCTTCTTGCTTGCTTTTCCCCTTTCCTTCACCGGCCATCTTTGCACCAAAATGAATTGCAACCACAAAGGCCTTGTCATGATCTGGGCCAGTTTCAGATGTCACCTTGTATGTCGGTGTTACCCGATAAACTTCCTGTGATTTCTCTTGCACCAGTGATTTAGCATCTTTATGCGATTGTGATTTTATTATACCAGCAAGTTTATCAAACAAACATTCAGAGATAAATTTCTGCGCGGCTGCATAATCCTGGTCAAGATACAATGCACCGACGAATGATTCGAAAGTATTAGCCAGAATATTTTGACGTGCGCGGCCTTGATCTTTTGCCTCGCCCTTCGATAATAACAAATAGGCATCAAATCCAAGCACCACCGACGTTTCGGCAAGTGACTGAGTATTCACCAGCGCACTTCGGTAACTTGTTAATTCACCTTCAGGAGAATCCGGGAACTGCTTATATAAAAATTCAGTTACCACTAATTCAAGCACTGCGTCACCTAAAAATTCAAGACGTTCATTATGCGCTATATCTGTATGTCGATGCTCGTTTAAATACGAACGGTGCACAAATGCCTGCATCAATAGTGCAGGATTATTAAAAGTAATATGAAGTTTCTTTTGCAGTTCGGTAAATTGTTCCATAACAGATTAAATTATATTTTTGCGTTGGATTCAAATGTTTATTTTGAATGCAATGCAAAAATCATATTATTAAACTACTGACGGAGGAGTAAACCCTTCGGCAGTGATGATTGCAATAGATTTAGTCAACATCTCGAGCACATCATCATAAGTAGTGATATCAACCAGATCAGCTAAGGTAAACCACTGCGCCTTATCAAGACCGCCCGAGGTGTTCTTAAGCTCTACCGGCTGATAGTCAGTATACATCAAAAAATAGCTTACTTGTTTTCGCAAACGACCCTTTTGGGGATGATGCGCAACGTATGTGTTTTCACCCAGCAATTCAATAACCACACTTTTAATGCCGATTTCCTCTTCAATCTCGCGCACTGCCCCAAGTTTTACGTCATCAATATCATCGACACCACCTTTCGGCAATGTCCAATACCCAAAGACATCATGCACAAGTGCTACTTTCCAAGTATCATTATCCTTCGCAGCAACGACGCCCGCAGCTTTATGTTCAATAGGAAGACTTTCAAACTCATCCTGAGTAAGCGCAACAGGTTGCTTCTTTTTAGGAACATCGTTTTTGCCCGGTTCTCCAAGTTCGCGATACACTGCTCCCAGCACGCCGTTAATAAACCTACCTGAATTCTCACCGCTAAAACTTTTCGCGAGTTCGATTGCTTCATTAATAGCAACTTTTGGTGGCACTTGGGCTCGATCGCCGAATAAGAGTTCATAAAGACCCATACGTAAAATATTGCGATCAACGCTATTTATTTTTTGGATCGGCCATTCGGGGGCCGCCTTCTCGATAATCTCGTCAAGAATTTTTTGCTTCTTTACTACACCTAAAGTCAGTTCTCGGACAAAATCAGGATTTTGTATACCTGGTGCAAATTCATCTATATTCGCATCAAGCGCACGTTCGACAATTGAAGCGTCATTACGATGAAAATCCCACTCGAAGAGGGTTTGCATTACCAGGGATCGTGCTAAATGACGATGAGACATAAATAATTAAAATTGCAAAAAAAGAACAAGGGCAGTATATCACACTCTGGTGCAATACTACTACTTCTTAGATTTCGATGCGGCCTTGGTTGTTTTTCGTTCGGCTTTTTTAACTACGTTTAATACCGCCTTACCCTTATACATACCGGTCTTCTGATCGACACGGTGACGCATATGAGTTGAGCCGCTTTTTGTATCCACTACTAAAGCACGCTTGGTTAAAGCATGATGTGACCGGCGGCTTTTTGTTTGCGACCGGTTATGACGCATTCGTACTACCATATAGTGTGCAAGTATACTGATATTTATTAATAAATCAAGCGATCCATGTTTTACGGTGATGCTTGGTCAGTCCATACTTTTTGATTGCAGCATAATGCTTTTGAGTACCATAACCGACATGGGTATCAAAACCATACTCAGAGTGCTTTCTGTGAAGCCGGCGCATATTTGAATCGCGGTTTACTTTAGCAATGCATGAAGCTAAGGAAATTACTGGCACTTTGACATCTCCTTTAATCACTGTTTTCTGTTTCGTAAACATTTCGGGTGCCTTAAGACCACCATCAAGATACAGCTGTATCGAGGAGGATATTGGGGCGATTTTTCGGGTTGCCCGAAAAATCGCCTTTCTGATCGCATATGAAATTCCGCGTGAATCTATATCTGTAGCCGAGACCGAAGCAACCGCATAATCAATTACGCCCATTTTTTTAAGCTGGGCCGCAATGGTTGCAAAATATTCTCGGCGACTTTTTGCAAGCTTTTTAGAATCAGTAAGCCCTTCGCGTTTTAATTTTCGCAAAATTTTTTGAGCAGCCGTTTTTTCGATCCACACACAACAAACCGTGACTGGCCCAGCAATTGGCCCGCGGCCTACCTCGTCGATTCCAGCAATCCATTTTTTCATAGTACCAGTGTAATCGTATTTTAATATTTCTCAAATAAAAACAGGCCCACCAATTTGGCAGGCCATGTTCGTTCTTATGCGGCAAATTTGCTTCCACCTGTGTGGATGCTCACCTTCAATTCTTTTACGCTTCGAGATTCAATCTCAACCTCGGTTGCGCCATACTCACCCAGTGCCACATTAATTCCTTTACAAAGCCTGCAGATCAGACCTTTTTTCTGAACTGCAACTTCATCATTGTGAAATCTAATTTCACCTAACGTTAACTTCAGCCCTCGATTCAAACTTTCCAGAACTGCAATTACAGTTCTGATACGTTCAAGACTGGTAAACATTAAGCTACTTCTTTCCACAACATGAAGCGACAATGCTAAATTCATCACCTCATCAAAGGGTTGGCCGAGTACATCCTCGGCAAACTCCTGATCTACATCCTTAATAGTTACTACAGTTTCCATACAATTGTTTTTAGTGAACAATGATGAAATGAAAACCCCTTTGGTATCCAATATTTATGATGACGCTGGGTAGCGGCGGGAAAGTAGAACCGTATACAAGCTCTTAAACAAGCATACTACAACAAACTAGGAACAAGGTCAATTTAGTAAAAAATCATAATTTTTTCATACTGTTTTGTGCTTCGTCAATCACCTTTTTGATTGCCCCAGAGTTCAACTAACGGTATACTCGGCGCATGGAAAAAAAGCCTTTCGTGCATCTACATTGCCATAGCCACTACTCCCTACTGGACGGTCTGTCAAAGATCGAAGATCTAGTGGCTCAGGCAAAAAAATTCGGCATGACCGCCTTGGCAATCACCGACCATGGCAATATGCACGGCGCCATAGAACTGTACAAATTGTGCAAAAAAGAAGGTATCAAGCCGCTGGTTGGTGTCGAAGCATATATTGCAAATCGCACGCGCTTTGACCGAGATCCCGGCATCGACAACAGTAGATACCACCTCACACTTCTGGCGAAAAACCGCACCGGCTATAAAAATCTCATGAAGATGGTTTCCGCTTCGCACCTTGAGGGTTTTTACTATAAACCTCGCATGGACAAAGATCTACTCAAGCAGTATGCGGAAGGGATCATCTGTCTTTCAGGCTGTCCTGCCAGTGAGTTTATCCAAGACTTGCGCGCTGGAAAAATTGCCGAAGCAAAAGAACTTATCCAATTTTATTGCGACATTTTTGGAAAAGAAAATGTATTCATCGAATTGATGCGCCACAATGAAGTCGAATGGTACCCTGCTTTGGTTCCGCATATTAAAGCAATAGCAAAAGAAATGGGCCTGCCCATAGTAGGCACCTGGGATTCTCACTACCTGC
>CAYZZD010000039.1:0-5943 GCA_964482675.1 uncultured Candidatus Saccharibacteria bacterium | reverse complement strand
ATTTGGAACCGCACCGCATTAGGAGTAAGGCGCTTAATGATCGACTGGAATGAACGGTCAAAACTTGCACCGGTTCGGTCGATCTTATTAATGAAGCACACGCGTGGGACATTATATTTGTCAGCTTGGCGCCATACTGTTTCAGATTGTGGTTCTACGCCGGCAACGCCGTCGAATACCGTTACTGCACCGTCAAGCACCTTCAAGGATCGCTCTACTTCAACAGTAAAGTCTACGTGCCCTGGAGTGTCGATGATATTGAAGCGGTGCTTCAAGTTTTTATCAGTAATCGCATAGGTAGGTGTCCAAAAACAGGTTGTCGCAGCCGATGTAATCGTAATACCGCGTTCCTGCTCTTGTTCCATCCAGTCCATGATGGCTGCACCATCATGCACTTCTCCAATTTTGTGCGACACACCTGTATAAAACAGAATGCGTTCGGTTGTCGTGGTCTTACCCGCGTCGATGTGCGCGATAATTCCGAAGTTTCGTACTTTTTCCAGTGGATAATCTCGTCCCATAATAATATTCATTCAAAAAACCTAATAATATGTATACAGAGTGTGTGCTTCTGCAATAGGCATCAGACTACCAAAAAAATACAAAAAGTAAACCCTTTTGGGTCCCACACAATAAATATGACGCAAAAAGTGATTTTATGTAAAAGCGGCTGCCAGACGCTTAAGCTCTTTGGGTTGTGCACTTGCCTTCCCAACCAAAAAACCTTCGCAAAGCTCACTTTCAAAGAAGCCCCCGATTGTATCAGCATTCACCGATCCTCCGTATACAAAGGTTAGCTTGCCGACAGCAGTATTGCCAGTCATGTCATGAAGGGTCTTCTTAATTGCTCGTACCGCCTCTTCAAAGTGTATAGGTGTACATACTCCCTGGGCATGCGTACTAATTGCCCACACGGGTTCATAGCATATCACTAGTTGTTCTAAGTCGCGTTTCGTATAACCAGCAAATAGCTCTTTCACTTCGCGTTCAAGTGCAAAAACATATTTCCCCTGCTCATCACGATCAATTTCACCAACACAAACAACAGGGGTGATTTTATTTTTTAAACATAGATCCATTTTTTTTCGCATCACCTCAAGTGTCTCTCCTAATGCCCGTACTTCACTATGCCCAATAATCACATAGCGAACATTAAAGTCGCCGAGCTGTTCAATAGGAACCTCTCCGGTGTGTGCACCAGAAAGCTCAACTGACATATTTTGCGCTCCAAGAATAAGGTTTTTTTTGCGAAGTGTCCGGATTGCGTCGTGCGTTACCCCAACATGAACAAATGACGGACAAATAACCGCGGTAACCGACTTAGGAAATTCTTTGTATATTTTCAAAAGCGTCACAAGGTGTTTCTTGCTTTCAATATATGCTTTTTGATTGCTGATAAACAACATGTGCATTATTGTACCCTATCACCCACACAAAAAGAAACCCCGTGAGGGGCTTCTTTTTGTTTCTATTTCTTTCTTAATATAATTTGACTGTGTAATAACGTTCTGCTTCATAGGTACTGTCTGCAGGAACATAATGCCAAGGTGACGATGATTGAGATGCCCAACTATGCCCAGATGGTAGCTGAGACGAGGATGCCTTATAAGGGGAACCTCCGGTAATGGCACACTGACTTGGCAATACGGTTGTACCCAAACCTAATGCAGGCTGAGTGAAGGTTGGAGTCCCGGTACCTGTTGTCGAGTATGCAACCACCTTAACCACTCCTACGCTTGCATTGCTTGTTCCGTATGCAGCTCCACAGGTTGACGCTGACGCTGTTGTAGGCGTACCAGCATAATGCCATGTTTGACCCTGTGGTTGCTGCTGGTTCAATGTAATAATTGAAGGATAGTTCTGATAGCGCATGCAAGTAACCCAAATATGGACATTCGCATTGTCATTTGCCGGTGAGACAAGTCCACCCTTGTAATCAGAATTTCCGTATGCTCCCCAATTAAATGCTTGGCCTACATCATTTCCAGTTTGATGACTTGTCATATAGCCACCCTGAGCATTGACCAAATGGCAATCATCAGCACCACCATCCCCCGAGGCTGTACATGATACGGCTATGGCAGCATAGTCATTTTTACAATATACAACGCCACTCCAATTATCGTTTTGGTCCGCCCAATCTTCTTCAACAATCTGAATATCTGGAACAGGAACATTCACTGTTACCCACGTAGTATCTCCACTGGTATTAGTTGATGCCAACACTTTCGCTGGAGCAGGATTTTGACCTGCAATCTGCAGATTGCGTACATGATTGTCAGCCCAATTATTGTTGGCATCACTCCAAACACCGAAGTTTGCTTTGTTGGTTTTTATATTAGTCGCAACTCCAGATGGATCATTTGATACAAGTGCTACAGCGTCTGCGCCAGCTGGACCAGTTCCTGTTGTCTGCACAGTAAGCGGCATACTATTAGTATATGGTGTCGAAAGCGCCGGACCACCAATGGTAATATTAGTACCGGTATTTTTCAAAAAGCTTGATGGCGCCCATGTTTGCGTTGTTGTGCGATACAAGGTCTGATATGGAGTACCACCTGGCAACAAGCCTGACACTGCCCCTGCTTCAACTTTTCCCTGAGGATTTACGCTCAAGATTCGTGATGCAGTAGGAGCATTTGGATTTGGAGGAAACGGTGTACCGTCAAAGAAATAAGTCGCGCCCGAAGGATCTACGCCAAGGCCTTTATAGACACCCGGGGTTGTTCCCTCAAAATCACCTGCCGAGAAAATAGCTCCAATCCATAAACACCCAAATCCGCTACATTTACCCGAGTGCATGGTGTTCGAAAGAAGGTCATCAACGCCCAAGTCACCCGACTTTACTTGTAGCTGTCCTCCAGTGTGCACCGGCGCAAAAGTGTTTCCATTGTTTGGCGGCGGAGTTGTTGGGTTAGTCCACGCCAAAGCAGGAATCGCCACCGCAAGCATTGCGACAGTGGTTGCGATGACTGAAATTTTTTGAGAGATAGTTTTCATAAATAAGGTGATTGGGTTATTAATACTTGATAATTATACTATTGCGACGTTGATAATATTATGTCTCTTCATATATTGGCTTGCCTCCTGTAACAGGACAATCAGGATCAGATGGATCACAAGAAGGTTCGTACTTACAAGGCAGAGACCCTCCGTAATTTAAAGCAGCGGGATCCATACATACTTCACTTGAGAGAATACAGTAATTCGTTCCACTGTCGATGATTTGTCCTGGCACCGATGTCCAATCTCCATACGTAGTACCCGCAGGAACTGGTGGAATATTTGGACACAAATTATGAGGACACAGCGCAGGATTTAATTTACACGCTGATGATGGATCTAACGTAGTTGTTTTAATACAGTTAAACCCCGATCCGTTTGGCCATGGGAATTGAGTAAACCCTGACGGCACGGCAGCTTGAGCGCCAGAAATATTGCTACAGAAATCACACAAGTTGCCTGTAAGTTGCACCGCATTAGAGGGCACGGTCGACTGATTGCCTGGCATGTTTACACACATATCTATTTCAAGATTTACTTTAACGTTTGCGAAAGCAATCCACCCCATGACCATGTCTCCCCATGCATGGCCGACCGTAGAGCAGTCAACGGTACATCCTCCTGAAAGATTCGTCATTACGCCAAAACCGTTGCCGCGCAATGCAATCCAACCATCCCATCCACCCAATTGATTTGCAGTACTACTGGTTGCGGTTACTACACGAGCCCAACCGGACCATTCGCCCGTCTGAAGATCGATGTGAGCACTGCCTAATGACTGCGCGTACGCCACCTTCGTTCCAAAAATATCTTGTAGCGCTTTGGGCAGCCAACCACTTTGTTGGTTAACGTTCGATGTACCAGTCCCTCCCGATCCATTCAGCACGGGTGGCACCGGAGTGCTTGGTGGTTTTGAAGGTGTAGGGTTGTTATTATTTAAGGTTGCACCACTTTGTCCGATACCCGAACCGGCTGGAGACAAAGATCCCGTAGGACCTTGTTGAACTGTTGTTCCTGGATTTCCCGGAGGTGTTGGCATTTGAGTACTTGGGCCGGGTAAATTCGATTGGGGCTGCACGCTTGGATAAGGGCCTGCGGGATCAAACTGAATATACCCTACGTATTCGCTCCAAGCATATCCATGCAAATAGCCATTGTTATCAATGGTTACACTATGTGCTACCGTTCCACCATAATCGGTGTTAGAAAAAGCGATCCAACCAATACCCGTACCGACATTTCCCTGATGATTCGCATTTTGCCAAGTGGTATCATTTTGATCATTTGCATCCGGCATGTATGCCCAAGCCCATCCAGTAACGGTACCAATCTGCGTTGCTTCGACATCGTGCGCAAACGGAGATCCGATCAATGAAGCAATAACTAAAATTGCGAGCGCGGATGAAAAAAGTGCAGTTTTTTTAAAATTCATATGCATATTACTGAGTCGTTGTACCAGCCGACGCGCTAGCATGAGGAGGAAGTGCATTCATCTGTTGTGCGTATTCCGCTGAAGCAGCTTCGTCATTTGCCGGTTTTTTATCAGCAGGAATAGCATTCATAGCTGCTTGTGCAGCCTTGATATCTGCATCAGTTAGTTGTTGGTGTTCTGGCAATGCTTTTACCGCTGTTTGATACTGAAGTATTTCAGCAGAAGGCACTTGTGTTGTTGTCTTATTATTAGGTAAGCGCGTATACAACCACCATGCAACAATGATGATGATTACAATCGCAAGAATAACGAAAAGAGTATGCAAAGGATGACGTGAGCGAGCATCTGAATTTTGATAAAATTCCATACGTATAGATATTATACCGCATTAGTCATCGCGCGCAACGGTATAAGTGGATTTAACTTTTTAACATCAGCTCTGAAACCATTGCTGCATTGGGAACCTGGGTAATTATATATGGTTTCGAATGACCAACAACAGTAATTACCAGTGTGCTTGTTTTAATTAATCGCTCGCCGAACGTTGTATGCATAATAGTAATATCAACAACATGGTCTTTCGCAATAACTGAAGCACGAACTTTCCCTAAAGGCCGATGGTGAATAATTTTAATATAGCGATCTGTAATTAATATCCCCGAAAGCAAATACTCGACTACGCGGTAACCGATACTTATCCATACCATAAGCGCGGCACTGGTCCACACAAGCCAAAACAAGTGAACTAAAAATACACTAGCTAAAACGCTAGGTGCAAAAAAAATACAAAACGGAAAGCAAAGAACCCCTACGGCAATCACTACTGATTTATGCATTACCAAGGGGTGGCGACGTATGAATATCGAGGAATTTCCAACAGTCATATATTACCAAAGTGGCACAACAGCAAAATACACGCCGATGAATCCCGCAATTATCCCAAGCACATAGATTGAATAATACAGCCCGGAAATCATACTCGCACCTTCGTATTTTTTAATTCGTATATAAAGGAATATCGTCATAAAGCAAACCAAACACACGATACCGAAACAA
The DNA here is from genome assembly GCA_964482675.1 of uncultured Candidatus Saccharibacteria bacterium. Lineage (GTDB taxonomy): Bacteria > Patescibacteriota > Minisyncoccia > Phycocordibacterales > UBA1006 > CAYXKF01. The sequence goes on along the minus strand of CAYZZD010000039.1, from coordinate 452 downwards.
TAAGCAACAAGGGCGCTGTGGCCCATCGCCTGCTGAATTGTTTCGATCAAAACTGACGCGTACATGATTGCAAAAGTATACCATAAGCCCGGCGACACCATGGTGTCGCCGGGCATTTAGATTGTATCCTCTTGCTACCCCCCTAATCTTCCTACGTAGTCCTGCGGACTTGCCCCGTAAAAGTCTTTACATTGCAGATCTTCACGGTTATCACGATATAAGGTCAAGAAATAAGGATCACTATAATTAGGGAAGAATAAATTAGTATCCACAAATGGATAGGTGCGGTCATTAAGTGCGGTTCCATTATTTCCGCTATTTGGACTCATGAATATACCGTTATTTATTCGTTGTACATCTTGGGTAGTAAGGCCCAAAGCTTGTGCAGCCAGATTGGGAGCAATGGCGACTGCCGAGGTTTGATCAGTAGTATTATCACGCAAGTAGCAGAA
>CAYZZD010000038.1:0-6211 GCA_964482675.1 uncultured Candidatus Saccharibacteria bacterium | reverse complement strand
GTGATATTCCCAACTCAGAAACAACACCAGAAAAAGAATCTATCAAACAATTTAGCAGTCCCAATCCTTATACGGTTTTAGGTATTTCGGAAAATTCTTCAGCAAAAGAAATTGTGTCTGCGTGGAAAAAACTACTTTTGGAATATCACCCAGATAAATCAAAAAATCCTCAAGCGAAAGAAATTTCTCAATATTTAAATAGAGCAATTAGAAAGTTGGTAGCAAAAGACGGAACTCTACTAAATTATAATCCTGATTATGACAAAGAAATTGTTGATGATGAGGATATCACAGATTGGGACTTTGGATTTCCAAATGTCTCTGATGAGGAATGGTATGCCGGCGATAAATATTGGGAAATATTAAACGATGACAGACAAAAGAATAGAGTTCGTAGTGGACTGGAAGATAAGGAGAAATTGCAAAAAGAAAAAGAGTTTGTTCTGCAATTATTCAAAGAGTATGGAGACACTCAAGAAAATCTTGATAATCCAGACTTCGATCGAATGAAAACTTTATTCCATAATACATTGATTACAGCTGATATAGAAGATCACGATTTTAGAATTGTAGGGTCAAGACATAAGAGAAAAAATGGAATGATTGAAAATTCCATAGATACTTTTCATGAAAAGGAAAATATATGGAGATTAAAAGAAAGAGTCTACAATCAAGAAGGGAAAATTGTAATTGACGGGTCAAAAATGAGAGATCCCATTCATAGCTCATGGGAATCTATTGAAAATCCACCGTTTCTTTATCACGGAACAACAGAGGAAGAGATTGAGGAGTTTGAACCTCGATCTGCAGTTGAAAGAACAGACGAAGAACCAGCAGTTTATGCATCTCCTGATATGGATATTGCAATTCAGTCTATGGCGAACAAGTATGTTTCCAATGGAGGAATTGTAAATGGAAGAAAATTTGTGTGTATTCCTATGAGTAAAGAAGATTTTTTGAAAGTAGACCATGGAGGCTACATTTATAAACTTCCAGGAGAATCTTTCAAGCCCAACAAACAGAAAGGATTTGGTGGAGACTTGGAATGGGTCTCAGCAACTCCGGTTAAACCAGCAGAAAAAATAAAAATACCTTCACTCCTAGAATCATTAAAAGAAAAAGGTGTTGAGGTGTATTTTATTGATAAAGAAATGATTTCAGTTATTAAGAAAGCTCAAAATGGTAAACCGGAAAAACTTGAAGAACTTTTGGATAATTTAAAATAAAAATTTTCGATTTGAAGTTTCATTTATTCTGCCCGTCCCGCCAAAAAATCCAAACGGAGACCCGCGCGGATTCCTCCCCAGACCCCTCCTCCGCGCGGGAACACAGCCGAGGTTTTGCGAACCCTTCTCCCCAGAAAATTGTTTCGCAAAACCGAGTCCTTTTTCAGATTTCCTCGTCAGGATTGTTTTCAAAAAAAGTTCGAATTTTGTACAATGAATACCGCAGACAGTACTTTTTATCGGATGATGCTTAGTCCTCGATAAAAAGCCCTATCAAAATCCTCAAGGATGGGATTGCGCCGAACCGCTTAATGCAGATTCGCCGAACACTAACGGGGCTTTTTAAACACACTAAAACGGTTACCTTTTGGGCAACCGTTTCGAGTATTAGTTTAGTTCAGGATTTACGTGGCCTAGTACCAGGGCTACGGCATTTTGCATCACAATATTATCGTGGTAATCCTCGCCGAAGCGCGGGTCTTGGTTCGTAAAGCGTACAAAAAGCTCCTTTTGCGTTTTTGGGGAACTGACCTGATACAGTAAAACCCCTATATTGCTTTGTAATGTTTTGACTATTGCGTAGTCATTTTGTTTGATCGCTTCTTGTTCGGTTGCATAGGTGTTCATATCGAATATATTTCCATAAAACCCTGGGTCGTCTTTGTTGGTTTGATGGAGCCATAATCCGGTACTCGTATAAGTGGTTAACGGCGGTGACAATAACCAAGTAATCCATTGTCTCAGTTCACCGAGCGGGTTAGGGGTAGGGCCCGGTAAGTCTTGGATTTCTATCGTAATCCAATTGCAAAGGGCTAACAAACTTGGTTCATACTTTTTCACTTCTGGATATGTTTCATCAAAATAGCGTAAGTATTCACCCAGATAGGGAAGGAAATCTTTCCCATATTTGGTGATTTTTTTAACTGAGGGCGAGGTTGATAATTGTGAATAGGTCGGTAATTTCTGTTTTTTTGATATTTCAGCAATGAATTCATCTAATAGCGCGCTGGCTATTTGAAAGTTTAATTTTTGCATAGTTGTAAGGTTGGTTGGCATACACGATACCATATAATGCATGTTAGTCAATAATTGCTGAGGGGGGGGGTAAAGACTTTAGGTTTCGAAGGGGCAATGTTATAATTTATTTATGTCTATAAAATCCAAGGAACGGTACTTTTTTTATGCACTGCTGGCTGCGAGTGCTCTATTTTGTATCGTCTTATTTGCGCCCTATTTAACCGTGCTCTTAATTGCGGCAGCGTTAGCTGTTGTATTGCATCCTGTGCATACTTGGCTTCGAGTACGAGTGACTCGAAATGTGAGCTGGATAGCGGCGTTAATCACTTTGATTTTATTTATTGCCATTATCGGAGTGCCATTATTTTTTATTGGTTCGCAAGTAGTAACTGAAACTCGTTCACTCTATGCATCAATTGCAGCGGGTAACGGGGGATTTTTGGCTCATATGTCGCAGTCAATCAATGCGCTATTGCCAGCAGAATTACATATTGATTTGCAAAGCCGCCTTGCTACCGCCTTGTCATCTTTCTCGGGAACAATTGCCAATATTTTTACCGCCACATTGCATACTATCTTTGCAATACTTATTGGTGCACTGGCATTGTTTTATTTTTTGAAAGATGGAGAACGATGGAAAAAGCTGGTCGTGTGGCTTTCGCCGCTTTCTGATGTGCATGATCAGCGTATTATCACTATGCTTAAGCAGTCAGTAAACGGAGTGATGCGCGGCTATGTACTTATTGCATTAGCACAAGGATGTTTGATGGGATTGGGTCTGTGGATTTTTGGTGTTCCAAATCCGATATTATGGGGAGTGCTGGCCGGCATCGCATCAATGATCCCATCGATCGGTACTTCATTGGTTGCAGTACCTGCAATTATATTTTTGTTTCTCACGGCGCCAATCGGTGTGGCTTTAGGGTTTACTGCGTGGGCGGCCGTTTTAGTTGGTGGTATTGATAACATACTGAATCCCATCATTGTTGGGAAAAAAGTAGATCTTCCGCCATTAGTCATTTTATTTTCAGTATTAGGGGGTATTGCGCTATTAGGCCCTTCTGGGATTGTTATTGGTCCGTTGGCAGTAAGTTTACTCCATACATTGACACAGATTTATAAAGAAGATTTTGAGACCCGGGAAATTGAATAAGTGGTATGGCGGTTAAGATAACATATTTTGTCCATGGAACGACAACTGATAACGAAACAGGGAAAGCAACTGGATGGCTTGCGGGCGAACTTTCAGAGCTTGGTAAAAAACAGGCAGCTGAATTGAGGGACCAGGTTGCCGACGCTGTGTTTGATATCGTCTTTTGTTCTGATCTGCAACGCGCGATCGATTCGGCGGAACTTGGTTTTGGTGGTAAATACCAAATTATTCATGATAGACGATTGCGCGAATGCAATTATGGTGACAATAATGGAAAAGATGGAGCATTCAAAATTGATATGACTCAGAATATCGATGTGCCTTTTCCTAACGGCGAAAGCTATAAGGATGCAGAAAAGCGCATGCGCGACTTTGTTGCATTTTTGAAAAAGAATTACGACGGCAAACATGTTGCGATTGTCGCACATCAAGCGCCGCAATTAGCGCTTGATGTGATACTGAAAAGCAAAACATGGCAGCAGGCAATCGCCGAAGATTGGCGCAATATTCATGCATGGCAGCCAGGTTGGGAATACATAATTGCATGATCGTGAATATGGTAATGTCTAATCTGCGCAGTATTCCTGGAATCGGCAAAAGCCTTGCGCAGGACCTTTATGATATCGGTATAAAAAAGGTTAGTGATTTGAAGGGAAAGAATCCCGAAAAACTTTATCATAAGCTCGAGAAACTTCGTGGGGTGCACCAGGATCGTTGCGTATTGTATACGTTTCGCTGCGCAGTGTATTTTGCAGAAGGAGGAAAGAATCCGAAAAAATTATTATGGTGGAACTGGAAAGATTAATTATGAATCCAAAAATCATTATTTTTGATTTTGATGGGGTAATCGCTGATACATTTACGGTAGCCCATGCTGTAAAACAAATGGAATATCCTGGTATGAGCGAAGAGCAATATCGTGCAAAATTTAATGGAAATATTGGTGTCGCTGATTTTTCGGATTTTCATCGTGTTCCCCTTGATTTTCAATTTGAATATGCAAAAAAAATGGACGGACTTTTGCTTGAACCGAAATATAAGGATGCGGTATTAGCAATTTGTAGTATTGCTCCTGCCTATATCGTTTCAAGTACCAATACCGATACTATTAAAGTATTTAATCGCAGTAATGGTATTGATGGGTGTTTCCGTGACGTACTTGGATTTGATGTTTTTGCAAGCAAGGTTAAAAAGTTCAAGATGATTTTTGAGAAAGAGCATGTATCTGCAACAGAGGTGCTGTTTATTACTGACACGGTCGGGGATATTAACGAAGCACATGAGGTTGGCATTACAAATATCATCGCAGTTACCAGTGGGTACCAAAGTGAAGAAATAATTCGTGCAGCAAATCCAGGCTGTATGGTGCATTCGATCGTAGAAGCAGCTTCGCTGTTACTGATTACTGATTAGGAATTTTGCGTAAGCCCGGGTATTTCTTAAAAAAGTTTCGGTTGTTCGCCTTTACGATAATTATTCATGACATTGTGTGCCATACGGGTAGGTTCGGGTAAACGGTACTTTCGTGTTGATGCCAGAATGATCCTGATCGATTCTTCAAGAGTAATCTTGTGCCCCGGCGAAATGAATACCGGCTTCACTTTATTTTTTGTGCGCACGGCAGCGCCGATTGTTTCGTGCGTTTTTGGGTCATGTAAGTAAGTAAATGTACCTGCTTCAAGCGGTGGTTCATTGTAGATCCCGGTCAATACGCTTTTTGCGCAACCGATCGTTGGAATGTCCAATAAGACACCTAAGTGTGATGCGATACCCAGACGTCGCGGATGAGCAATTCCTACGCCATCAACGATAATTATATCGGGTTTGATTTTTAACTTTTCCCATGCCTTAAGAAGTGAGGGAATCTCACGAAATGAGAGTAGTCCAGGGATATAGGGAAATATAGTTTCGTCAGTAATTGATACATGGTCAACTATTGTTAGACTGGGATATTCCATTACAACAAAACCAGCATGTACCGTCGTCGAGTATAAATTTAGGATCACATCTGCCCCTGCGATAAATACGGGTGTCTTATTGAGTTTTTTAATTACCACTTGTTTCCGTAACTTTTGCTGTATGATGATAGCCTCTTTTGGTTGTACATTCCATCGGTGTTTCTTCATCTGTATCAGTATACCTTATTCGTACGAGGTATATACTGGTATATGTCGAGACTTTATTTATAACCCTTGAACTTGCATTATGAAAAAATTCTTTAAAAATTACAGTCTAAGTATTTTGCTGGTATCGCTTTTTGTCGTCAGTTGGGTGCTGCAGGGCGTATTCGAATGGAAAGAGTTTGCCAATGATTCGATGCTGCATGGGGCAGTGCCGCACTTTTCGGGATTCGTAAACGAGTTTTTCAGTGCGACGTTCGAAAATTGGCAATCCGAGTTTTTACAACTGTTTACTTTTGTCGTTTTGGCGACGTATTTCATCCATAAAGGCAGCCCCCAGTCGCGCGATGGCGATGACCATATGCGCGCACAACTTGATCGTATTGAAAAGAAACTTAATCAACCAGAGTAAAAATTAGGCATACATAAACCCCGGATTTTGGTCCGGGGTTTATACGCGCGCGTGAGTATTCATTAATGTCTAACTACCTATTGTTGCCACCTGATCTACTATCTGACGAACCTCCCTTACCTCCTTCACTGTTTGATGAAGATGAATCACCCGCTGAGTTGCCATTATTGTTCGAATCATTATTTGATGACGAGTTACCTCCTTGGGCGTTCATTTTTGTGTCATTGTTTTTATCCTGTGTCATACAAGGTTATTATTAGTTTATAAAAGATGGGTATCGTGA
>CAYZZD010000037.1:0-6252 GCA_964482675.1 uncultured Candidatus Saccharibacteria bacterium | reverse complement strand
TCAGAAAAATGCTCATGATCAGGCATATGGTAGTGCTGTTTATGATTGGCAAGATCTACGCAGAGATGTCATTTCTGCTCTGACTAAATATTATGGATTACTATCTGTTGATACAAGTGGTAATAAATCAATTAAACTCAAACCCTCTTCAGGAAGACTAAAGGCTGATATTGTTCCTGTTATAAATTATCGTAAATATGATTATTTCTATGGTATCAATAGTCATAATGCAGAAGAGGGTGTGAAATTCTATCATCGCACAACAAATCGTGGAATCATAAATTATCCAGAGCACCACTATCAAAATGGAGTTAATAAAAATTCAGATACTCGTACAGGTGGGCGTTTTAAGCCAACAGTACGAATTTTCAAGAATATGAGGAATCATCTTGTTGATACAGGTAAACTTGCTGATGGTATAGCACCATCGTATTTCTTACAGTCATTAGTTTACAATGTCCCTGATGAACACTTCACTGGTGATCATTCCACAACCGTACACGCTGTATTAAAACACCTTTGGTCTGCATTACCACTTGGTCAATGTATGTGTCAAAATCATTTTCATGAATTATTTGGTGAAAGTGAGGAGCAATGGAATCAAGATGATGCAGTAAAAACTATCAGTGCTTTTGTAGAGCTTTGGGATAATTGGAATCAATAATTATGCAAAATATACATCCATATTCAATAAATTCAGAAGAACACAAGTATGTATCGCTCTACCTTGCGGTATTGTCTATATTGCTTGCTTGGGGTTTATATCTTTTCTCAAAAAATATCTTTGCACTTCCGTGGTGGATTGAGGCTCCTTCGGTGATTGGTTTTTACGGAATTTTACATAAGTGGTTCGAGACTAAGTTGTGGAGAAATAATTTTATTCGTAATATTGCTAGTATAAAAACTCCTATCATAGACGGAAATTGGTCTGGAACTATAACATCTCATTCAAATCATGCCAATGGTCCAATACAGATAAAGAAATTTTGCATTAAACAAACATGGACTCATCTACTTATCTATCTGGAAACAGAGACATCAGAATCTTTCAGTTTTGAAGCGTCAATGAATGTTGATGAGTTCGGGACGGCTCGAATACATTATCAATATAGAAACAAACCAAAAGATAATGCTCCCGAAAGTATGCATATACATGAAGGATCAGCATCTGCAAAGTTAGAAGATGAAGGAGTACTTCAAACAGAATATTACTCAGGTAGAGATCGTAATAATACAGGCTCTTTTGCAGTTAAAAAGTTACAGTAATCTGTAACTTTTATACTCAAACCTGTGTCACTTTTGTCACTTTTTCTCGCTCGACAAGGGTCAATTTTGATATAATAGAAAAAGCCCAAAAAGCTTTGTGGTGCAATGAATCCTTGGGTCGCACCACGATTAGGCTCACAGAGTCGAGTGCTAGTTCGAGCACCCGAGAAGGGTCATTTCAGACCCAGAAACTAAAAGAGCTAACAGAGATAATCTGTTAGCTCTTTTAGTTTTTCTTTAACAAATAAGAAGTTATTGAGCCGAAGATTTTAAAAGTTTTATAACATCGAAGTTATTATCAAGAGTGTTTTTAACATCAGAAAGAATAGGTTCTTTACCTTTGTGAATAACAGCTGTTCTAACAACATCATAAGCAGTACACCACCATGCCGTCATCTATATCTTTCAGTATCTCCTCAAATACTGGTCGTTGCCCTGATTCCTTTGCGGAGTGTGATTCTCTTCTAATTTCTATAACATTTAAACCCTCGCGCTCTGCTATTTGACCCATTTCTTTTATTTGGGAATCAATAGACAGGGCTTGCTTTTCCTCTGCTTCGGTCGACTTACGGGCGTATAAACAATACCTCAAAACCTCTTTTGCTATTTCTGTCATATATATATTGATGACGCAAAAAGAGCCCTTTGCTAGGACTATGCAGAACTAGAAATGCGTAGTGTGGTCGCGGAAAAGCTCTTTATTTTCGGGACATTTTGTGGTAAAGTGTTCCCACTAAAGGTTTTTCAGGATGAATGCTATTTTATTCAGCAAACCTTTCAAAACATATCTATGCTAGACATTAATTTTATACGAAAAAATCTAGAACTAGTAAAAGAAGGCGCACGTAAAAAGCGTGTTAACGTTGATTTTGACTATCTTCTTAAAGTCGATCAGGACAGGCGCTCTTTGCAAGATACACTAGATAAAAAGCGAGCCGAACAAAATCAGGCAACAAAAAATATCGCCGAAGCTCAAGGGGCAGAGCGAGAAAAAATGATCGCTATCGTCTCAGAAACAAAGATTGAAATCCAAAAACTTGAAAAAGAACTACCTCCGATTATAGAGGAGTGGCAAAGACTTTTAATGAATGTTCCAAATCCTCCTTCCCCTAAAATGCCCGAGGGTAATAGTGATGAAGATAATGTCACCATAAGGACATGGGGAGAAGTCCCAAAATTTGATTTTGAACCAAAGACGCATGAGGTTTTAGGGAAAGAGCTAGACATTCTGGATACTGAAAAGGCTACCGAGGTTTCAGGGACACGTTTCTATTACCTAAAGGGTGATTTGGTTTTGTTGCAATTTGCTTTAACAATGTTTGCTTTTGAAACATTGACCAACGAGGAAATAATCAAAAAGATTATAGCAGAGAAGGGTTTGAATCTCTCATCGAAGCCATTTGTCCCTATGCTTCCTCCGGTAATGGTCAAAAACACAGTTCAGAGCGCCATACACCGAGTATTTGGAGAGCAAACTTATAAAATTAAAAATGAGGAAAATTTGAATCTGGTTGCTTCTGCCGAACATACTATGGCTCCGTACCACATGAACGAAGTTTTGAATGAAGAAGACTTACCGAAACGATATATTGGATATTCAACCGCTTTTAGACAAGAAGCTGGAACACACGGCAAAGACATGAAGGGTTTTTTCAGAAATCACCAATTCGACAAGTCAGAAATGGAAAGTTTTACTACTGCTGAAACTGGTGAAGATGAGCAAGAACTGCTAGTCGGATTGCAGGAATATATGATGCAGCAATTAAAAGTCTCTTATCGCGTACAACAAATTTGTACTGGAGATACAGGAAAGCCAGACTATCAGCAGTACGATATTGAATGTTGGTTGCCAGGTCAAGGGAAATACCGCGAAACTCATACATCAGATTACATGACTGATTTTCAGACTCGCGGCATCAAGTCTTTCTACAAAACAAAAACTGGTGAGAAGAAATTATTGCACACTAACGATGCTACTGCTTTTGCTGGTCGCCCAATGATCGCAATAATGGAAAATTATCAAACTAAAGAAGGAGAAATTATCGTTCCAGAAATTTTAAGAAAATGGATGGGAGGAAAAGATAAAATCACCAAGACTCGGGCCTAGGAGTACAGAAACAGTCCATTTGAGTTTAAAAAGTTACAATAGATCGTAACTTTTATAGTCGATCCTGTGTCACTTTTGTCACTTTTTGGTCGCTCGACAAGGGTCGATTTGATATAGTTAGAAAAGCCAAAAAAGCCTTGTGGGGCAACGAACCACACGGTCGCACCACGATTAGGCTCACACCGATATGGAATTACCCAATATTCCTGAACTGAAAGTTCAGTGGGAAAAACTCAATGCCGAATATAATGCCTATATTCAGACTTTTTTGGATAAACCAAAAAAGGGTTTTACTGAGCACGAGATAGAAAAAGTAAAAAAGATGCAAGAAGACTTATACATTGTAGAGACCGCCCTCTTTACGTTGATCGAGAAAGAAATCTCGGAAACCGCAAAAAACCCCAGCGAAGAAAGTTTGTAACAGTACTATTTTTCTATTTTTCTAAATCCAAAAAATTGCTTTGCCTTCTGGGCACTGAAGTCGTCCTCAAACAGATGCTTTTTAACCAAATTTATAACAAATACCACAATAAGGATCGCAAAGACCATCAATACAATATTACCTACAATGCCTACTCCGCTAATGATATCAGCGATGCGATTTTCAAAATACATACCAATCCAAAACGCTAGTGGTACATAGATTATTAACGCGAATATTTCGCGAAGGATAAATTTCTTATACGGATACCTTACGGTTCCCGCTAAAAATGGACCCAGAAAACGTGCCTGGAAAATAAAGCGTGAAAAAAATACGATGTGACCGATATGCTGTTCGATAAAGGGCAACCGTTTATCAAGCGTACCTCCCATCAAAAAATTTCCCGCGACTCGAACTGCTTTATTGCCCCGATACGCCAAGAAATACAAAATATTATCAGTGATAAATAATGCAGGCACTACCAACACCAGACATAGCCACCAAATAAATACATGCTTTCCGATCAGGTATCCAAGCGCAATTAAAAATATTTCCTCGGGGACACCTGGAAAAAGATTCGCAACAAAAGTCGCACCCACGATTCCCAGATACGAAACGGCTCCCAGATTCGCAACTATTTGCTGAAATTTGTCCATAATCAATATAAGTATGTCATGCGACAGACAATTACACAAACCCCCTGCAGGGTAGTGCAAGGGGATCGATGATTATCCAATATTTTTAAGCGCCTTAGTGATGCGCGACTTTTTTCGAGCGGCAGCATTCTTCTTGATAACTCCACGCTGTGCGGCTTTATCGATTGCCTGATACGCTTTTTTAAGCGACTCGGCTGCTCCTTTTTTATCTTTCGCTGCAACCAATTTCTTTACTTCTTTGGTTGATTCCTTCATCGCTTTGCGGCGGCGATCATTAACGATGCGCTTTTTTGCCGATACACGGATTGCTTTTTTTGCTGACTCAAGATTAGGCATGATGTGCTGTATTACTTAATATATCTAATAGATTTCATTACCATAGCATAGTTTGCAATAAATTCAAGCACAGGCGGTATTGGCTTACACTGCCGCGCTGGCATGCTATACTGCCCCCATGATCGGTCATTTAAAAGGAACTATTACTTGGCTAGGTGAAAACGCAGCGATTATTGATGTCCAGGGCGTCGGTTATCGAGTCCTTATTGGCAAAAACACTCGCGCAACTTTACAGATCGGGCAGCCGGGATTTTTGTTTACTCATTTGTGTGTTAAAGAATCCGAGATAGAATTAATTGGCTTTGCAACAGAAAATGAATACATCTTGTTTACGATACTTATTCAAGCGTCGGGCATCGGTGCCCGTCTTGCACTGGCTACCCTGGATAGCTTAGGTGTTTCAGGAGCAGCACGAGCCATTGCCCAAAAAGATGCGGCGATGCTGGGGAGAGTTCCAGGCATTGGTAAAAAAACAGCGGAACGTATTGGAATAGAACTTTCGGACAAGATTCCTCAATTGTTTATCGAGGGTGGGCATTCTCCTGTTATCCATGATATTATTGATGCATTAGTTGCCATGGGGTATTCTGAATACCATGCGCAAAAAGCGGCACATGGGCTTACCGACATTACATCACTTGAGACAGGCCTGGCACGCGCATTACAAGCATTAAGTAAGTAATATTTATGAGTGGAGAAGGAGGTGGAGGATTTGATATTTTTAACCCATTGCATTTGTTGGGTCTTATTGTAGTGCTTTTTATCATCTGGCTGGTAACCGGCGGACGCAAAAATCCTGGAGTGAGTGACAAATTTATTACCACCCAGGATGGTCAGGTTTTTCAAACATACGATAAGCCACTTCCTCCGGATGCGGATGAGAAGCAATTTTATAAAGGCTACTTCGAATAGCGCACTAAAAAACACCCGGATAAGGGTGTTTTTTAGTGCCGATTCATTTCATACAAAGCAATCGCCGCTGCAACAGACACATTAAATGATTCTTTGGCACCCTGCATAGGAATTTCAACCACGATATCACATGCATCCAAAATATCAGTTACCAAACCTTGGGTTTCTTCACCAAGCACCAATGCGATATCCTTTTTAGTCGTAGGAAAATCTTTTAATGAAATCGAGCGTTCAGCTTGCTCAAGTGCCACGATTCTATAACCGTGGTTTTTGAGCTTAGTAATTGCTTCAATCGTTGAGCCAACATGTTCCCAGGGAATTATTTTTTCGGCACCTAATGCTACTTTTGCAATATCATTTCGGTCGCGACCAAAACGATCTACAGGATCAGGGGTCACACCGCACAAAAATATTTTAGAAACGCCAAACCCGTCCGCAGTGCGAAACAAAGAGCCGACATTATGAGTGCTGCGAATATTATCAAGAACCAGAACTATCTGCATCTGTCCGCTCGGTAGGAATCGAACCTACGACCCTCTCCTTAAAAGGGAGCT
>CAYZZD010000036.1:0-6324 GCA_964482675.1 uncultured Candidatus Saccharibacteria bacterium | reverse complement strand
TAGCACGCGAGCTTGTGGAGCTCTCTGTCTGGGTTCAACTCCCAGTAGCCACCCCCCCTATATTAAAATCTTTTATGCTATACTGGGTTGCGTGCATTTTATTCACACCCTAACCCACTTTTTGTCATGAAAAAAATTCTTAATCTTACCTCAATAGTAACTGTATTTGTATGCATACTGGCGTTTCATCAAACCGCTTTTGCGGGCGGCGCTCCGGCTGCAGGGTTTGTGATACCTGAATCAGTAAGTGCCTATGAAGATGAGGGAAGTGTTGATGTGACTGTCACGCTGGGTGGGGTAGGTGCGGGAACCTATTCCATTGATTATGAAACCATAAGTATCGGAGGGGCCAGTGCTGGGTCTGATTATGTCGCAGCCAGTGGCACCTTGAATTTTACCGATGATGGTACGCAAACCGTCACAATTGATTTCATTCCGGATGGCGTGCATGAATCAAATGAGGGTTTCTCTGTGGAGTTTTCAAACCCAACGGGTACAGTGATATCTCCTGATAGCGGTTCTGCGACAACCGTAACTATTTCGAACGATGATTTTGATATTTATCCAGCAGCCGATATGTTGGGACATGTAGATGGAAGTGGTGATCCTGTGTGGACAGAGGCTACTGGACTATCTACAAGTACTGAATTTCGGATGAATGATTATCCTGGTGTTGCCCTTGATCTTACCCACCATCGCCTTTTTGTTACGGATTCTGGAAACAATCGTGTATTGATTTTCAACCTCGATAGCGAGAACGGATTGTTTGATCGTGAGGCTGATCATGTCTTGGGTCAGGCTAACTTTACTGATAACGGGCGAAATGGTGGAGGTGGTTTTACTATTTCTGCATCAGGACTATCAGGCCCGGCAGGATTGGCATACGATAGCGTCAATGACCGGCTTTTTGTTGCGGATAGCTCAAATAATCGTGTATTGGTTTTCGATACTGCATCGATTACTGACAATGAAGATGCTGTAGCTGTTTTAGGTGTCACTGATTTAACAACAGAGGGTGGTCATAATCTTATTGCGAACGAATTAAATACTGCTTATGGTTTGGCATATGATGAAAGTCGGCAATATCTGTATGTGGCCGATGGCGGGCATAACCGTATTCTGGTTTTTGATGTTGCGGCAATCACCAATGGAGAAGATGCGGTTCATGTACTCGGCGCGCCTGATTTTGTAACTGACGGATTTGGTGATGGTAATACTAATTTCAATACCCCTAATGCTATTGCCTATGATAATGATGCCTTACAGTTATTTGTTGCTGATACTAGTAATTCGCGGGTATTGGTCTTTGATCTCAGCACTATTACCGACGGGGAAGCCGCTACTCATATTTTAGGTCAAAGTGATTATGGTATGAGTAGTTCCGATGTGGCAATCGATCGATTAAGCAGTCCTTCGGGAATTGCATACGATTCTGCGCTTCATCGTTTATTTGTTAGCGATCATGGTAATAACCGAGTCGTCGGGTATGAATTTCCTGATGGCGAAATCACTGACGGTATGGATGCCACCTACCTCTTTGGTGAAGAAAGTTTTAGAGATTCTACCTTGGGTGTGACTACTGCCCGAGGAACAATGGGGCAAAATCATAATCTTGCATTTGATGCATCGAACAATCGTTTATATGTTGTGGATAATCATAATAACCGAGTTGAGATCTTTGATCTTGTTCGCATTGATCCAACGCCGCTGGTTGATGGAGCTGCCGGCGAGGCTTATGTTGATACGGTTCCCGTATTCGCTGATCACGGAGTGCTGGCATTCTCGGCGGTCAACTTACCTGATGGACTTTCGATTGATACTGATACCGGCGAAATAAGCGGCGTACCTACTGAGCCTGGGCTGTTTACTTTTGAGGTGTCGGTGACCGACAATAATACATGGGAAGGAACTGACTTTACCTACCGGCAAACGTTTACGATCACTATTACCGGTGAGGGGGATGCGACCGCACCTACGGTGATATCTGTCACTCCAGCTGATGGTGCTGTTGATGTATCATCAGACACAACACTTACCATAACTTTCTCCGAACCAATCGAAACATCATCATTTGATCTGGCTTTAGCTACTTGCGATGGTGATGATTGCCATGCAGGCATTATGACATACGATGCTGTGTGGAACGATGATTATAACGTGGTTACTGTTACATTGAATGGTGACAGTCATTTCGAGGTTGGCGTGAATTATCTAGCGCAGGTGAAAAGCGCCGAGGATGAAGTAGGTAACGCTCTTGAAGATTCCTATACATGGCGGTTTACTATCGCGGGCGGCGGTCATACTTCAAGTGGGGGCGGAGGGCGTTCGCATCGATACCGAAGTGAGCACTCTGTGGGTACTAATAGCGGACAGCAAGTTGCAGTCTTTCAGTTTACTCAAATCATGCAATGGGGTACCCGTGGTGGTGAAGTGCCGATGCTGCAGACATTTTTAACAAAACTTGGTTTTGCTCCTGGGTCAATAGATGGTATTTACGGACGTCAAACACAAGCTGCGGTTAAGAAATTCCAAGAAGCACATGTGACCGAGATCCTTACACCTTTAGGGCTTAAGCAGGGTACGGGTATGTTTGCACAAATGTCCTTGAAAGCGGCGAACGCATTGTTACAGTCAGGAGCAGTAGTTCTTCCTTAATTATCCATACTACAAACGCGCGCCAAATTGGCGCGCGTTTTTTTTTGATAATGAATGCATCTAGGCATGGTTTGACAAAACCATGATTTTGTACTACTTTAATTGTTAAGAAAACGCATCTTGTAACAATTAAAACCAAGTCATGAAAAAAGTTAAACCCTAATCGTTGCATTAACACTATTAATTGGAAGTTTCTGTGCAGCTCAAGCTCCACAAAAAATGAACTACCAGGCAATTGTGCGCGATGCCAGCGGACACGAAGTGACGAATAGCATAATCGCTATTCGTTTTAAAATCCACCAGCTAGCGCCGACTGGCCAAGTGGTATTTACTGAGACCCAAAGCAACATGCCAACAAACCAGTTTGGTTTACTGAATACTGAAATCGGCAGGTTGGGAAATCTCGCCATAGTAGATTGGAGCAACGGTCCAAAATACTTACAAGTTGAGATAGATATTAATAACACCGGCACTTTTACAGACATGGGGAGCGCACAGCTTCTGAGTGTCCCCTTTGCGCTGTACAGCGCTAACGCTAAAACTGGCCCGACTGGACCAACCGGTCCAATGGGTATTGGCTTTACTGGAGCCACTGGTGCAAAAGGGGAAGACGGAAAAAAGGGCGATACTGGCCCAACTGGACCAACAGGTGCTGCGGGCTTACAAGGTGTTGCTGGTCTAATGGGCCCCACTGGTCCGACAGGACCGTCAGGTAGTGGTGGCGGAGCAACTGGCCCAACTGGACCAATAGGCCCAACCGGACCCATGGGGCCAATGCGTGTTGATACCATCAATCTGACATCTAATCAGATAGCAAACTGGGGAACGATGGCGATTGAATTAGTACCAGCACAAGGTATGGGGAAGGTAATAGTCCCCGTGTGCATCATGCAAAGGTATACCCCTGGGTCAATCCCGTTTTCTACAGGAGGTGAGGTAAAGTTTTTTCTGCACTACTGTTGTTGTCAAAACAAATGCCTGGCATTGCCGGGTAATAGTATTAATTCAACAACCAATTCTCTGTCAATGGCTGCGCCCATGCAGCCAGACTATGTCAATGATTCCGACAACCAAGGCCTTTTCCTAAAGGCCGATTATAATCCTGCGATGCCGTTACAGGGGAATGGTACGGCAAAATATATTGTGGCATATTATGTCATTGATATATAAATAAAAGTTGGATTTTCAAAAAAAGCTTCCGCAAAGTCGGAGGCTTTTTGTTATACTGCACATATATGAAAGAAGTCATTGCAATTATTGCTGCAGGGATTGCCATCATCGGCAATGTCCCATATTTAATCGACGTAATGAAACGCCGTGTGAAGCCGCATCCTTATACGTGGCTTGTGTGGACAATTGTATCTGCGGTGACTTTTTTTGGGCAATTGGCAAAAGGGGCAGGGGTAGGAGCAATTCCCACCGCGGCAGCAGAAATATTTACCGTCATAATTTTTCTTTTTTCACTTCAGTATGGGTTTAAAAACATACGCACGATCGACACCGTTTTTTTGATCGCAGCGCTTCTTGGATTTATTCCATGGATTCTGACCAAAGATCCGACCATTTCAGTCATCATCGTCGTGGCGATTGACCTTATTGCCTTTATCCCGACACTGCGTAAAACGTGGATGTACCCTTCGACTGAAACTCCAACGCTCTACAGTATGAATGTGTTGCGCCATGTATTGACCTTGTTTTCACTGCAGGCATATAACATTGCGACAATGTTGCATTCCATCGCAATGATCATGACCAATTCGGCAATGACCGCCTTTATCGTTTTTCGTAAACGTCGCTAAGCATAAAATGCATCGCGGTATTGCTTTGTAATAAAGAAGTATTTTTTAAATTTTGATCGCCATTTGGCCGATTCTTTTTTTGATTTGATCAGCGTCATTTTTACTTTATCTTTTCGATTGCATAACGCTTGAAGTCCCATAAGTGCTTCAGAAGTCATTACTTTATTCTTTTTGAAAAACACGTCGATATCGGCGCCAAATTTTTTGCTGGTCTGCACTTTAAAAATAAAATCACCAAGTACGTTGATGTACGTTGTCGAATCCAGGCCGTAAGTAACGCCAGTAGTGATTTGTCGAAAGTCGTGCGACCAATCCAGGCGGAACTTTTTATCAAGATGAGTTGTTCCGCCAATGGTAAAGAATACTAATTTTTTATCCTCAGCGAATCTGTTTAAAAAGAATGTTTCGGATTCAGTACGCGTATAGATAAGCCATTGGTGTGGATGAAAAATTAAAATCGGAATTTTTGCATCGTGTTTTTCAAATATCATGTCATAGGTATGTGCCCAGTAAATTCCCATAAGATTTGGGTTTTTAAAGGTGTAGGTAATTTTGTCGCCCTCGTTCATCGACAAGATTCCTTTGGTGCCAGTATCAGTTTTTACTTCGATATGCTTTTTGCTAAATCGATATAAACGATGCAGCCAGTGACGATTCAGTTCGTAGATTTTTCCGTGCTTGTTCACTACTTCTTGTGAAAGTAGGGTACGAAGAATACGATAGAATGTTTCTTTTGAGGCTTGGGGACATGTTTTTAGTATACGCTCAAACAGAGCAGGGCCTTCTTGTTCCCCAAGATGCAGTATTTCAATAATGTATCCTTCAAGATCTTTGGTGTGCTTTCGGGCAAATAACATATATAGAGGATCGATTTATAGTGTCATATTTTGACACTAATATGGTAAAAATACTACGAAAGTTTAGTAATGTCAAATACGGCGGTTAGGCTTCATAAAACTAACACGTATGAAAATAATCGAAACATCAAAAGTTGGCGAAGAGGTCCTTAGCAACAAAGGCGCACTTGTTATCGGAATCAGTATTTGCAACAGCTACTTTAGCGAAGAAAACCTAAAAAGGATTATCGTGTGGGCAGACAAAGAAGGGTTTAGTTCGGCGTACATCATGATACCTGATGAGCCTGCGGTTCATACGCTGATGGCGGTTCGCGGATACGCTGAAGGCAAAGCAAAAAGAAAATCGCGATTGCAGTCAAATGCGCTTGAAAACAAGTCCAGTGCTATTCTAAATGAAGTGCGGTCTGGCAGATTTCAAGTATTACGATGGAAGTTATTGAATACGCATCCGGTTTATGCTGAAGCCCTTCAAAAAATGCGCAGCGCATATATGTATGACCAAGTATTTAAAGATGCCATACAACAAGAGACGCGAAAAGTTTTCGAGCAGTCCCCGATTGATTCGCAGATAGGCACCGCAGTTGAGTTTTTGTTTAAAGAACTGGCGTTTATTTGTTACTCGTCAAAAATATTGAATGAGCCTGCAACTGCATACTTGTATCACAAGACAATGCCAGTGATGAAAGAAATTATGGCAGGGGAGCATTCGTTTAAAGCTTTGCCAAATGTTGGTTTTATAACAGCAGAATAGGAAATCTAAAAGGGGTTCAAATGAACCTCTTTTTTCATGATCAAAAAATCTGCTATACTGACGCGCATGGAAGCATTTATCCCATATTTAGGATTGCTGGGGAGTATTATTTTTACATCTGCTTATATTCCACAGATCTGGCATTTAGTGAAAATTAAAGATTCAACCGGCATTAGTATTACCTCATGGGCGGTATGGCTTTTAGGTGCACTGTTGATGCTTGCCTATGCTGTTTTTCTGCGTGATATCGTATTTCTGCTCT
>CAYZZD010000035.1:0-6405 GCA_964482675.1 uncultured Candidatus Saccharibacteria bacterium | reverse complement strand
ATAGAATCTACAACGAAAAATGATCTATTGATACCAGAGCCACTTCCACTAGTTTCGTAGGCAAGTTCGATACCCACACCTGACGACGTGAGATCCATCGAATCTTTGATCGGGTCGTAAATAATACTCTGCAAGTTGGCACAGTTTTGTGCGCCATTGGAGAAGAAGCAGTTTCGAAGTTCTGATACGTTATACAGATAATCACCGGTGCAACCGAAGTCTTTCAAACCATGTCGAAAACGAACAGGATTGCTTACCCAGAATGCCTCAGCTTCTTTTCTCGCTTTCTGCAGTCCAGTCCATGAATCTAATTTAAATTCCTGGAATTTCTTTATGTATTCTTCTTTTGTATAGGGCTGATTGAAAATATGGTAGCTTTTATTTCGAAGGTTAGTGCACCCAAAACAATCAGTACACCCGACACAATCCTGACTGAACCACACATCAGCACACGCATTTAAATTGCGTGAGAAAAATACTTTATTGCAGCTCGTGCAGTTGATGCACCAATAGCAAAATTCGCAAAGCTTGCAGTTAATAGTATCTACACAATTCTTACTTTTCTGCAAACTTACGCTATAGGCGCTATCTTCGCTATAACCAGTATCAAAACAAAGATAGCAATTTTTTAAATCGAGCCCAAGATTGTATTCGCTATTTACTAAATTTGATCCCAAGATACTGCTTGCCGGAACGGCATGATATAGTTCTTTGAACTGCTGAAAGAAGGGTTTTGAGAAATCATACTCTTTCCCATACTCCATCGGATCCCAAGCATCGCTCCACCAATATTCGCGAGAATATGCCGGCATAGGCGCACTGGGAGGAATCATCGAAAATATTTTCTTGCCAGTTGCAGCACAGATTTGGTTATACAGATTTCTAAAGTTACGAAATGACATGCGGCGCATTGCTCGGCATTTCCAACACCATGTTGGTGGCGGAACCTGGATTTTTTCATAGAAAGAAAAGTCATCAGGCTCGATGACGAATTGGGTTTTGCAGTTTTGGCAGTTACGTGTTTCGCTCATAATACTTCCTTTTGGTAACACTGCTCACAGTATATTGCTTCAGGGCGACCAAGAGAGTAACTTGTTTCAAATGTATTCATACATTCATTATCATGATTATGGTTATTCTTCTGACACATACATTTTCTTGCATACAACTGAAAGACCGGCATTTGCTTTACGCGCTGATAATGCCTGCAATTAGGGCACAAACGAGGTAATGGTAGGTTTTTAGCACGGTAAAATTCTAATTCGGTAGGGATAATTCGAAAAGCCCCGGGACATTGTTCATCGCAGGCACCTTGATGCTCACAGGCAATGATCTCTTGTGTAATAGAATCAGGAACATTTTTTATATCATCAGGCAGATCAGCAGAAGAGATCGTCGGAACATATCCCTTTGTTTCTAGCTCTTTCCATCGCCATCCGTATTCGATAACCTTTTCTTTGGGTAAAGAAGTGTAGGTATAGGCCGCTGATTCATTAAAAGCGAATGGGGACAGTTCGGGTGGAAAAAATTCCCCAAACGCATAGCTACACCCGTTTGCATCAATATAGGGCATATCCGACATGTGTTTTTTTATTTTAGTAACCAGATCTTTGTATTCGTCCTGCGTATACTGCTTATTTAAAATACAATATGACTTTTTTTGCACTCCTATACACCCAAAAAGATCATGGGCGCCGTTTCGGCATGAAATAGTATAGGTTGCGTTCTGTATTTCAGGCCATGCATCACTAGAAAAACGAATATCAGAAACATTTATTCCCGTAGTATTTACTTCGTAGATTCTTTCCATGGTGCAGCACCCGTTGTTTGTGTCATAAACATCTTTTGCATTATCAACAAAAAGAAGATTACTAGCATTTTCAACTTCGCTTACATAAAAAGAATTCCGACAGTTATTTGCATTTACAATATTGTTGCCGCTGCACTGTGTAGTACTTTTTTGCTTAGAAAATCGAGTAATGCTTCTGGTCTTTAAAACATTATATTCTTCTATGTACTTCTTCATTTCATCATGCGATCCCAAGTTGACTTTCTCAATCCTTTTTTGAAATTCTTCTCGAGTCAATTGTTCTCCGTACCAAACATGCGTTTTTGAACGAAGATTTGAACTCATAAAACAATCACTGCAATTTCTACAGTCATAGCAAAAAGAAAGGTTAAAACTTCCATGGCAGTCATCCGAATACAGAAGGTTATTCGAATCTCGGCTTTCTTTCACTTCGTAACTGTTCTCAGTCGAATGAACTGCCAAACAATCACAAACATTCTTACAGTGAAGTATTCTGTTCGAATAGAAGCAGTCTTCATTATCTGAAGCCGAAGTCACCAAGTAACAGTTTTTGCAATGTGTCGCCTGATTAATGTACTCACTGCGCGGAGAATTGCTAACCTGCATCCCGATTTGAGGAACATCATTAAATAGTTCATGTAATTGTTCGAAGAAATTTTTAGAGAAATCGTATTCCTTGCCATACGAAAGAGGGTCCCATTGATCTGAAAACCAGCAATCTCGACAGTACACCGGAAACGGTGTGTTTTCAGGATATGTAGCAATAATCGAGCGAGCACACAAGCTGCATGTGCGTTTATGCAGCGTCCTTTCGTTTCGCCAAGTAAGTCGCCTTATAAGACGACAATGAGGGCACCACGTTGGAGCAGGCACGTCTATTTTATCGTAAAAAGTAAAGTCGTCAGGTTCGATATTGAAAGACGTTTTGCAGTTTTGGCAGGCTCGAGTTTCCATACTACATTATCTCTTTCTGGTAACACTCTTCACAAAAGACCTTTTCGACGCGGTCGGCCGTATATGTGCTTTCGAATGTGCGGCCGCAATTATTTGAGCAGCTGCGGACATATAAACGCATTTTATTACGATAATGCAAACGTTCGTAGTGCCGGCAGTTCGGACAGGCCCGAGGGAGCGGAAGTTTTTTGGTACGGTAAAACTGCAATTCGTCAGGTGTTATTTTGTAGGCTGTCGTACACTGAAAATCGACATTGCCATTATTAGGGCACGTGATTACTTCTTGGAGTATGGTATCAGACACATCACTGATCGCATCAGGTAGTTCAGCTGATTGTTTAGTCACCGCATAATCGCGCTTTGCTCGGTCGCGCCATGGATACCCTTTTGCCAACGCCTCGTCTTTTGATACTGGAAAAAAGTCATGCGCGTTGGTTTCGTTGTATCCGTACGGCGACATATCATGTGGGAAAAATTCTCCATACTTGAAGATACGACCCATGCTATCAACATACGGCATATCATCCATATGTTTTTTGATTTTCTCGATCATTTCAAAATATTCGCTTTCCGAATACTGCTTATTGAAAATGCAGTAGCTCGCGTTGATAAGCCCAACGCATCCAAAACAGTGGTTGCAATTGCGTAATATCATCGAGTACTGACAATTACGACATCCCTGAATGGTTAAATAACAAAAATAGTCCGACGAAGTATTTTGCGTTGCTGCCATCGACTCGTAAATAAGCTCTGCGCCAAAACCGACTCCGGTATTATCGTAGCAATCTTTAATTTCTATTGCCCGTGTACTATAAGCAACATTTTCAACATCATGACTATCAAAGCAGCGCTTTGCATTTTTTGCATGGTGAATATAGTCTCCTGTTGCATTTTCTGCCGCATAGATGAATGCATATTTATGGATCGCATCATGTTTAAGCATTGCATCGAAATCAGCTTTTGCCCTACTCCAGCCGCTTGATGTACTTAAATCCAATCGAGCAACTGCTTCCTGATATTCTTCCTTTGTTAGTTTTTTATTCTTAAAAATATACTGTCCGCTGCGTTGACCCCACGATAAACAGCAATTAGTGCAGTTTGCGCAGTCATAGAGGAAATAAGAATCAAGGCAGTTCTGAGACTTTACAGCAAAATGGGTATTGTAGTTTCCATCGCAATCAATATTGTACGAGCACCCATCAGTTTTTTGAATAGCAAAACAGTCAATGGAATTTTTTGCATAATCAACCATCTCACTGTATTGAATATCTTCACTACAGATCGTTGAATATGACAAATAGCAGTTCTTATCGTCTTTTGCAAAATTACAATAGTCTGAATTTACCAGATTGCCAAACCGATAGGCATAGAAACGCGGCACAGCCTGAAATAAATTTTTTAATTGAACAAAAAACGATTGGGTAAAATCATATTCTTGCGCATACTGCGTTGGATCAAATTCGGTTCCGTTATAACACTCATTACACAAAACCGGCGTCATCTCGTCTGCATACATAGAGATCAATGTCTTGGCGCACAAATGACACGACCGCCGGTGCAGTGATCGCGAATTACGCCAGATCATGCGGCGGATCATACGGCATTCGGGGCAAAAAGTCGGAGGCGGAACCTTTATTTTCTCGTAAAAAGCAAAATCGTCGTTGTCGATCGTAAAGCTTTGCTTGCAGTTTTGGCAGGCTCGAGTTTCCATACTTATGATACTTCTTGCTGATAGCAGTGCTCGCAGTATACCTTTTCAGGGCTATCTGGCGAATAGCTCGTCTTGAAAGTGTTAGTACACGCGCCGATATGGTGCGGATGATCCTTCTTACAATCGCATGTCCGCTGCCATAATTGCATCGGGTTTCGATATTTTAACCGAGCCGCGTGTCGGCAATTTGGGCAAAGACGTGGCAATGGTAAATTCATCTGGCGGTAAAATTGCAATTCGGCAGGAATAATCTTAAAAGCGGTAGCGCATTGTTCATTACATGTTCCACCATGATCACACGCGATTACTTCATTTACGATCGAATCTGATACTTCAGCAATCGTCTTAGGTAAATTGCGTGCCTCGATTGTTGTTTGATAATTACGTTTTGCATCTTCGTACCATCGATATCCTTTCATCAATGCTTCCGCTTTAGTTAAAGGAAATAATTCTTGAGCCGTAGTCTCGTTATACGCAAAAGGACTAAACTCGATTGGAAAAAATTCACCATATTTATATATCAAGCCGGCAGAATCAATATAAGGAATTTCATTCATGTGATTTACAAACTTTTGTCGCAAATTTGCGTATTCTTCTTTTGTGTACTGAATATTAAAGATACAGTACTGGCGTTTATTAAGCCCTACGCAAGCGAAACAATCTTGGCAACTAGTACAAAACAGGCAGTATTCAAGATTGCGACAGTTCGTAATCGCCCACTGACACATACGAATGTTGGAAGTCTGATCACCTCCTTGAAATACCTCATACATCAAAGACGAATTTGCTCCGAAGTTTGCAAAGTCATAGGTATCGGTTATTTTTCCAGTAACAAAACTGCAGTATCGGCAATCCTCCATTTCAAACCCAATAAAGCAATTCTTAGCGTTTTTCGTATCATTCAAATAATCCCCTGTTGATTCTATGTTGCGCCATCCATGGGTATACTTTTGAGGAAAATCTCTCCAGAAAGTTTTAGCATCCGCCTGTATCTTCGCAATAGATTCGCTTGAGCAATCAAATAATTCACGAACTTTCTTTTCGTATGAATCTTTATCATACGGCTGATTAAAAATATGATAACTTTGTTTTTTGAGATTCACGCATCCGAAACAATTATTGCACCCACTGCAATTTTTCGAGAACCAAACATCCGTACAGCTTTCACAATCAACACTATAAAATGTTCTATAACATTGATTGCAATTGATGGTCTGATAGCATAATTCAAGCTGGTTACCCATGAGGTTATCAACACTATCTTTGCTGTGATTGATAAAGCTTCCATACGTAATATTTTCGCAATAATCACTATAGGTCACCAAATAGCAATTCTTAAGCCAACTTGCCATATTAGTATATTCGGAATTTATTTTAGTCGAGTAGAGTCCATACAAATTCATCGCCGGAACCGTTTTAAAAAGCGCTTGCAGTTGAGCAAGTATTGGCTTACTTTCGTCAAAAGTATAAGGATAATCCAGTCCATCCCAAGAATCGCTCCACCAACATTCTGAGCAGTAATTTATAAGACCTGATTCGGGTGACAAAACAGTAATTATCTGCTTGTGACATTTTTCACATTCACGGCGATAAAAAGTTCGCTCATTGCGGCGAGCAAGACGACGAATCAACCTGCACTGCGGGCAAAAAGTCGGAGGCGGAACCTTTATTTTCTCGTAAAACGAAAAGTCATCAGGCTCGATAGTAAAAGAATTCTTACAATTTTGGCACGAACGCGTTTCGGTCATAGGACTTCTTTTTGGTAACACTGTTCGCAATATACTTTTTCGGTTCGGTCAGGAGCATACGCACTTTCGAATTGATTAACGCATTTTCCTGCATGATCGTGACCTTCTTGTACACACGAGCAAGAACGAGTGTAAAGTTTTCGAGGCAAACGCAAACTAATACGCACTTTTTCACGGCAATC
>CAYZZD010000034.1:0-6545 GCA_964482675.1 uncultured Candidatus Saccharibacteria bacterium | reverse complement strand
CCGCAACTGCATGAGCGCCATCAGACGCACTCGTAGCAATAGTAAAGCTTCCATTAGAATTCACTGTCGGTGTAAATGTAAGCCCAGCCAATAAGACATTAACATCAGCGATATCACCGGAAGCTGCCCACTGTCCAGTACCGGCGTTATAGGTTGATGTTACTGCACCTGATGTCGCTATGTTAAAACTGCCGACCGCAGGATTCGACAATGTTAACGTGACCACTACAGGATCAGTAGTGCCCGATACCACTATATCAATTAAGTTAAGGGGGGTGTCTTCGGTATACGTTTCTGCAGCCGACATATTTGTTGCTGGCAGAGTCGAGGCGAAAGCTTTCGGACTATTGATAAAAAAAAGTGCACTCGCAAGAATTAATAATGCAAAACTTTTACGATTAACCATATTCATGGCAACCAGTATATCACAATCATAGAAATTACTTACCAGTAATACTGGGTATAATGCATTCGTAGATGAAGCAATCGCTACATTCCAAAGCGGTTTTGAATCAGCAAAAACTGCACTGAAGGCTGCCTTTCCCTCAACGCAATAAATTACTGTTACTACGCTAAACCAGCGCCCAAGGGCGCTGGTTTGCCTTTTATTCTAATTTGCTATACTAGGGCGCGATGACTCAAGCTCAATCCTTAAGCATTTTAAAAACAGGCGCAAATGTTTTCCTTACCGGTGAACCCGGAGCCGGCAAAACATACGTTATTAACGAATATGTCCGTTATCTTAAGGAATGCGGCATTGAACCTTCGATCACGGCCTCAACCGGAATTGCTGCAACCCACATCCACGGTATGACGATTCATGCGTGGAGCGGTGTTGGAATAAAGAAGAACCTTACTTCTTATGACATTGATCGGATTGCCACAAATGAATACACCGCCAAACGTATACTAAAAGCCAAAGTCCTCGTAATCGATGAAATATCCATGTTATCAGCGCAAATGCTTACTGATGTCGACGCAGTATGCCGCGAAGTACGCCAAAATGCACACCCTTTCGGCGGTCTGCAAATTATTCTGGTTGGTGATTTTTTTCAGCTCCCTCCTATTTCCGAAAATAACGATGAGGCTGATTTCGCCTTCCGTTCACCCGTATGGAAAAATCTGCAACTTATCACCTGTTACCTAACCGAGCAACATCGCCAAGAAGACAGCACTTTTTTAGAAATTCTTTCAGCTATTCGAAAAAATGCATTTACTGATGGTCATAGCGAAACGCTGGGTTCCCGCATGATCGACGTCGACGATTACCCTGTACACGCAACGAAGCTTTTTTCTCACAACACCAATGTTGATAAGATCAACGACGAAGAACTGAAAAAACTTGAAGGCGAGGCATTCGAATTCCCCATGACCGAGTCAGGTTCCGAAGCATTGTGTGCCAGCTTAAAGCGAGGCTGCCTTTCACCTGAAAAACTTATCTTAAAAGAGGGCGCAATTGTCATGTGCACCAAAAATAATCCGCGCGAAGGATTTGCCAATGGCACAATCGGCGAAGTAGTCGGATTTGATGATTATGCCAAATATCCGATTATCAGAACCACCCATAATGATACTATCACCGTCGAGCCAATGGATTGGGTCATTGAAGACAATGGAAAGATAAAAGCAAAGATAACGCAAGTACCCTTACGTCTGGCCTGGGCAATCACGATCCATAAAAGCCAAGGTATGAGCTTGGATAGTGCGGTCATCGACCTTTCAAGCGCATTCGAATACGGCCAAGGATACGTTGCTCTTTCACGTGTCCGCAATTTAGACGGTTTGCACTTACTGGGGCTAAACGGCCGCGCACTTTTAGTACACCCTGATGTATCAAAAATCGATAGCACTTTTCATAAACAATCGCGCGACGCCGAGGAAGCATTTGGTGAAATTTCGACGACCGAGCTTGAAAAGATGCACGAACAATTTATCACAGCGATTGGAGGCAAACCGAACAAAGAAAAAGACAAAAAACGCCCAGCCACTGACAAAAAGTTTAGTGTGGATGAGTTACGAAAAACACATGCAAAAGCATACGCCAAGTGGACACCTGAAGAAGATGCGTTACTTACCGAACTATTTCATATTGGCGAAAAAATCCCAAACCTCATGCAGAAGTTTGGTCGTAAGCGCGGCGCAATAGAAGCCCGGCTTGGTAAACTCGGATTGACCGAGGATATTTATCATAAGAGAAATACAAAGAATAAGTCCTCCTGACAAAAACCCGCCTTGAGGCGGGTCTTTGCTAGGAAGCATATTAATCTATGCAGTTTTTAAATCCTTCTTTTCAATCGGTGATTTTACTGCCGGGCGTGATTTTGTTGTTAAAAATAGCTCGGCATCCTTAACATCCACAACCACTAACGAATTCTTTTTAAGTTCCTGACGAACCATCATGCCAGCAATTGCATTAAGTATCTTAGTTTCAATAAGCCGCTTCAACGGGCGTGCTCCGAATTGCGGATCATAACCTTTCTCGGCCAAATATTCATACGCTCTATCGGTAAGCGAAATTTTAATATCTTTTTCAGCAAGTCGCGATTCAACACGTTGAATGTTCAGGGTTACAATATCGCGAATCACACTTTGATCCAGCACGTCAAAAATAATAATATCATCCAAGCGATTCAAAAACTCGGGGCGGAAAAATTCCTTCAGACTATCCATGACTTTTTCTTTTGTAACATGATACGCATTGCTGTTTTCGGATGCGAAACCGATCGATTGCATTTTTTGAATATGCTGCGAACCGATGTTCGAAGTCATAATGATAACTGCATTTTTAAAGTTTACAACACGTCCTTTGGCATCTGTAAGTCGGCCATCATCAAGAACCTGCAGCAATATGTTGAATACTTCAGGATGTGCTTTTTCAATCTCGTCGAACAAAATCACGCTGTATGGGCGATGCCGAACCGCTTCAGTAAACTGCCCGGACTCTTCGTGTCCAACATATCCCGGCGGTGATCCAATCAATTTACTGATTGAATGCTTTTCCATATATTCTGACATGTCGACGCGGATCAATGCCTTTTCATCATCGAACATAAATTCGGTCAGCGCCTTGGTTAACTCGGTCTTACCTACCCCTGTTGGGCCCAAAAAGATGAAAGAACCGATAGGACGATTAGGATCACCAATACCCACACGACTTCGTCGAATCGCATCTGCAATCTTTGTAATTGCTTCGTCTTGACCTTTAACGCGCTTCTTCAGTTCATCTTCCATGCGTGCAAGCTTGCTGAGTTCCTCTTCAATCATGCGGGATACCGGAATTCCCGTCCAACGAGCGACAACATGCGCGATATCTTCTTCGTTTACTTCTTCGCGAAGCAATCGGCGTGATTTTTGCATCTTGCCAAGCTTATCCATTTTCATCTTCAGCGACTTTTCAGTCGTCGGAATCTTGCCATACCGAATCTCTGCGGCGCTTTGTAAATTGCCTTGCATTTGCGCATTTTCGGCATCAATACGAAACTGTTCGAGTTCTTTTTTCAAGGATTTGATTTCAGACAAGAGATCCTTCTCGGTCGTCCACGTGAGCTCTAATCCGCTGGTTTTTTCTTTTACATCAGCGATTTCACGATTGATTTCCTTTATGCGCATTTTTGCTTTTTGCCCAATCTCACCCTCGATTTCAGCATCTTTCTTTAATGCCTCCCGTTCAATCTCAAGAGTCATTACCTTTCGGTGAGTCTCTTCAAGTGCCGGCGGCTTGCTTTCAAGTGCTATGCGCAATGAACTTGCAGCTTCATCGATCAAATCTACGGCTTTGTCAGGCAAATAACGATTGGTGATATACCGAGTCGAAAGATTTACGGCGCTGATAATGGCATCGTCAGTAATACGAACACCATGGAACAATTCGTATTTTGATTTCAGTCCACGCAAAATAGCGATCGTATCATCCGGTGTCGGCTCCTCGACATATACGGGCTGGAAGCGCCGCGCCAATGCTGGATCTTTTTCAAAATATTTTTGGTATTCCTTAAGTGTCGTTGCGCCAATAGCACGCAGTTCGCCACGCGCAAGCGCAGGCTTAAGCATATTTGCCGCATCCATGGTACCTTCTGCAGAGCCGGCTCCAACCAAAGTATGAATCTCATCGACGAACAAAATGATCTTGCGTTCGGATTGCTCGATTTCTTTCATGATCTTCTTCATACGCTCTTCGAATTCGCCGCGATATTTTGTACCAGCAAGCAAAAGACCAAGATCAAGTACAACAAGATCCTTATCCTTCAATGATTCAGGCACATCACCCCGAGTCATCCGAATGGCAAGCCCTTCAACAATCGCAGTCTTTCCTGTACCCGGTTCACCAATGAGGATCGGATTATTTTTTGTACGGCGCGATAAAATCTGTATGATGCGCGCGATCTCCTTGTCACGTCCTATAACTGGATCAAGTTTATCTTGTGCAGCAAGCTGTGTCAGGTTGCGAGTATATTTTTGCACCATTGCATATTTGCGAGGAGCCTTTGCCTTTGGCCCATTTTCAAGACGTACCTCCTCAATGGCACGGATAACTTGTTCGCGGGTAATCTTAAATTTCGCCAATAATTCCTGAGTAGGATTAACAACATCAAGGAGTGATATTAATAGGTGTTCAGTTGAAATGAATTCATCTTTCAGCTCTTTTGCGATGGCTCCAGAATTTTCAATAACTTGTGCCAAATCAGCGGTTAAGTACAACTGATGCGACGGCGACAAGGTAGTTCCTTGCTGAGGGGCATCGATTGCTTCGACCAACAGGTCGGTAAGTAACACTATGTCGACATCCATTCGTTCTAAAATCTGTGGAACTAGACTTTCTTCTTGAGTAACCAATGAAGCTAAAAGATAATACGAGTTTACATGATGAACACCGCGCTCCATTGCAATTTCATGCGCGCGCTTAATAACTTCTTTTGCTCGGGTCGTAAAATTGTTGAATCCTGGAAGCATATATTTATTAGGGTTAGGTTCTACGAGTAATTATAGCCCATTAGTAGAACTTAGCCCACTATATCATACGGGGAAAACTTTGCAACAATTTTTTTGCTATCGCGAAATATATGCAAATAGTACCTCTTAAAGTCAATACACAAAACCCCGCGAGGTAATCTCTGGGGTTTTGTACGCACTTAATTTAGTACTATTTTTACTTCTTTTTCGGAGCAACTTTTTTTGCTGACTTTTTTACTGTCGCTTTTTTTACCAATTTAGGCGCTTCCACCTCTTCTATTTCCTCGCCGTGTTTTGCAGCTTCAAGGGTTCGGATAAGGCGGTCAAGCTTTACGTCTACCATCTCAAGCTGCTTTTTTAGTTCGTCGATGCGACGATCAGGAGCAGGAATAAATTGATGATGCGATTGCGATGATCGCTCTTCACGCGGCTGAGCAAATTCTTTGCGCGTAAAGTTCTTTGATTGATCGTACGGAGTTCCTGAAAAACATTCTTTACAATATACCGGCTTTTCACCTGTTGGCCGAAATGGCACTTCGCATTTATTGCCACATTCACTACAGGTTGCCTGATGCATTTGCCCGCGATCATTGCCTCGATTAAACTTATTACCATTGAAACCGGGACGGCTGAAATCGCGCTTTCCGCCAAAACCTCCCCCGCCACGACGATCACCAAACTTGTTGTTTTTTCTGAAATCCTTCATATGTGATCATTTATACAGGATTTGACAAATAAAGCAAGTTTTAGTGTTATTTTGACTGTCCGTCAACCAGCACTTCGAACCCTGCATATGCCATCTTATTCATATCAAATGGCATCACCATATCCATATTTTTCGGGTCATTCATTGCCGGATCTTTCATTACTTTGGCGTTTACCTGATCACGATGCTTACGTGATTTGAAAGTAATATACGCAAAAATGACCATGTCCCCTGACTTCGCACCTGCAATCTGCGGGAAAAAAGTCTTTGCCATTTTCGGCTTCGCATCTTCTATGACGCATTCTTTATAATCAAGTGCGCCGTGTTTCATCCACATCTTTGCCCCAAAGGTTGCCATTTTCTTGTACCTTGCAATATTCTTTTTCGGAACAGGAATAATAAAACCATCTACATACTTTGCCTTAGACATATATTTATTGTATTAATTAAAAATGATAATTACTGTGCAGTTATATCTGCTTGATGGATACCAAAAACATTCCCTTCGGTGTCCTGGTAGTATGCCTGCCATGCCATTCCGGCGATTGCGAATTTTGGCATCGAAAGTGTTCCACCAGCGGCTTCGATTTTTTTAATCGTCTCGTCGATATTTTCCACTTGTACTGTGCAAACAAACGAATTAACGCATTGCCCTTCTTTTGGTTTTTCGCCGGGGCGCTTAAGCATTCCACCATTAATTCCTGGTTCAGTGCTTTCTTTTGGCGCAGTCCAGATACCCCAGTATTCCATATTTCCAAAGCGTTCAACCTTCCAGCCGAACACCTCTGCATAGAATTTTGATGCGCGATCAATATCATCTGCGTGAATTTCAAAATGTACTACTCGATTGCTCATATATTTTTATACTACTTATGAATAATTATTTATG
>CAYZZD010000033.1:0-6679 GCA_964482675.1 uncultured Candidatus Saccharibacteria bacterium | reverse complement strand
CCATGGGGCAGGGGGCTTTTCGACTAGTGCGTCAAAAATTGGCGACCTGGTCGAAGCATTCCAGAACCTTTCATTGAAAGATAAAAAAGCGCATGAAGAAACGCATCAGGTGTGCGATTCGATCGAAGAATTTGATTTGATACCATCAATTCTAGAATTTCTAGATCCACTTCGTCCGTTTGGAATGGAGAATGAGAAGCCGGTCTTTGCTTTTGCGAATGCCTTAATAAAAGATATCAAGTGGTTTGGAAAAACCAAAACCCACCTTGAAATAATCGCGTCAGACCAGTCAGGAAAGACTTTCCGCGCCGTTTCGTTTTATGCACCCTATGAAAAAGATTCATTAAAAGCCGGGCAGACGATGGTAATTGTCGGTACGATTGAAAAAGACACCTATAATGGAGCAAATGGCCTGTTTGTCCGGATTCATGATATTATAATCTCGTAATATTATGTCACCCGAAGTCCCAAAATTTAACAATTTAGAGAAAATAAAGGATATTACTATTCCTATTGAAGAGATAAAAACTGTCACAGCTATTAGGAATTTTATTGGTGGATTGTCTGCGCAAGAAGAAAAAGACTGGAACGGTGATATTCGCTATCCTGAAGGTGTTAACGATACGATTGAGAACTTGTCTCAGGCAAGGAATCGCGTAGATGCAGAATATGAAGCATGTAAGGATGTTATTGATTATAAAAACAGTCAATTAAAAAAACTCTTAGAATTCGTAGAAAGTCAAAAAATATGGAGTGCAAAGTTTAGTACAGCGATAAATGTATCGTACAATCCATCAGCAGATAATCCACGCGAAGATTTTTTCCTAAATTTGGAGAAATCAGAAGAATTTCATAAACAATTGTCATTTGCCGGTCAAAATCTAAATTCCATTTATTATCTTACACCGTCTGGTATGGTTCTTCGCATAAAAGTGAGTAACTTGCACCCCAATGGGAATATTCGCCAGGTACTACAATCTTTTTCCGAATTATTTACATGTCTCGATGAAGTTACGGATGATGATGTTCGAGGCAACCAACTGAACGGTGTTTTTAAGATTGATGCTAATTTTATTTCATTTGAGCCCAAAGTCGGGTACAGGCTAGAGGAATTCTATACAAAGGATTTTCACAATAGTAAGGATGATACCTTTCACTCAAAGATAAAAGTGTTCAAAGAAGATGGCAAAATTGTAATCAGGGGTCATGATAATGTGCATTCTGGGCATTTTATAAGTAAAGTTGAGAAATTATGAAATTACACGAAGGAATTGTTGCATTTACTGACGGCGCGTCGCGGGGGAACCCAGGCCCAGGAGGGTGGGGGTTTGCCTTGATCGATACCGATAATCAAGTCGTATATGAAACCGCTGGTTTTGACACCAAGACAACTAATAATGCAATGGAACTCACGGCTGTTGTTGAAGCCCTGCGTCATGCTCATAAAAAAAATATTTCACACATGACTTTATATACCGATTCGGCATATGTCGCGCAGGGGATGACCATGTGGATTTTTGGTTGGATCAAGAAAGGATGGAAGACTCAAACGGGTGAATCTATTCAAAATCTTGAACTTTGGAAAAAATGTTTTGCGCTTATGCAAGACGTACTATGCGATGTAAAGCGCGTTTCGGGTCACAGCGGTGTCTCAATGAACGAACGGGTTGACGAGCTTGCGACTATGGCGGCAGACTCTAAGAAAAAATTCTCGAAGGATTATTCGTTTTCCGAATATGTAACAATGATCGATACATTTATGGACATGCCGACTAATATTAGACCAGCCAAGCCATCCAGTGCTACGGAAAAGAAAGTCGCTTACAGTTATATCAGTTTGGTTGATGGAAAAATCATGACACATAAAACCTGGGACGAAACAAAAGCGCGGGTGCACGGCAAAGCGGCAAAATATAAAAAAGTATTTTCTGCAGATGAAGAACGCGCGGTAATCGATGAATTTAAAAAGTGAATATATGTTTTTGCTCTGACTTCGAAATATGCAGCTAAGTCTGTTGTAGACTTGGTAAAATATTTTGGAGCCAAAGGTTCCTTGTCATAGTATATGCCCATTCGCTGGTTTATAGCCTGTATCACTTTTTGGCTTACTGGAGCTTTGCTTTGGCGTATGCCGCATGTGCATCAGGGCGTTTTGCTTTGTTGTGCCCTAGTGGGTGGTATAAGTGCTCTGATATTGTTCTGTATTCGTTTTTACGCTAACTCGAAAATTACTTGGGCAGGGTGGATCGCAGTATGTTTCGCGGTCGGAAGCTTTGCATCATATGGAATTGTCCATAAGCAGGTTATTTCGACGCGGCTTATGCACGCGTACGATCGACCCGTAATTGTGGGTATTGCGGCAAGTGAAATCTCAGTATCATCATATGGTGGCTATCAGTTTGACATACGCTTCAAAAAAATTTGTACCAGCGATCATACGTATTGCGAAACACTGCGACGTTCATTTCGCATGCGTGCATCAATAATGCAAATTACGGGTATTAAGAGGGGAAGTAATGTTGCAGTGCGTGGCGTATTAATTCCTCCTAAACCAATAGCCCTCGGTAATTCGCATACAACATTTGCAGATTATTTATTGGCGAAAGATATATGCTGCACGATGCAATCGGCGAAAGTGATTTCATCAGCCGACGCAACGGGTATGAATGCTTTTCGTAACACGGTACGCGAAGTTCTTTGGAGTACATATCATGAATATGTTGGATCGCCGAATGATGGCATTGCGGCAGGTATTGTCTACGGCGAAAAATCACACATATCGGATGCACTACAAGATAGTTTTCGCGTCGCAGGGTTATCCCATATCATGGTGCTTTCAGGATCTAATGTAACCATTGTGCTCATTTTGATATTGCCTTTGATTGCACTGATCAGGAATCGCTTTGTAAAATTTTTTGTACACGTGATCTTGTTTTTGGTCATTTTATTTTTCTTAGGCAATGATCCACCCTTGGTGCGTGCGGTCATAATGGCAGCGCTCGCGTATGCTGTGAAAGAGCAAGGAAATCCATCGCTTGGGTTTCGCACTGTGTGTATTTCGGCGGTAATTATGGCTTCTATAAATCCGGCGATACTTTTCTATGATGTATCGTTCCATCTATCATTTTTAGCAACCTTAGGCATGGTGCTTGCAGGGGAATATAGTGAAACACTATGCAAGTGGATACCTGAACGATTTGCATTACGCGAAACAGCTGCGGTTACATTAGCGGTTTCGCTTTTTGTGTACCCCTACAGTATGTACCAGTTTGGAACTTTTTCTGTTTTGGGGATCTTTGCAAATATTATCGTGGTGCCTATCATTCCTATTATAATGGCGTTCGGTGCCGCATTAATTCCTGGCGCAGCAGTATCGGCCGCGTTGGGAAATGTCATCGCATTTCCTTTTAAAATCGCTGTTGGGTACATTGTTGGAGTTGCGCATGCCATTAGTACCGTGCCGTTTGCAAGTATCGAAGTATCGATATCGGCAATAAGTATGGCCGCGATTTATTTCTTGCTGTGTATTGCATTCAGAAAGTCGATTGTATAAAAACCGGGTGATTTTTCGCTGCAATGACGCCTCGTATCTGTTATACTAACTCTATGATGCGCTTTAGGGAACGCGTGCGTATTTTTTCTGAAATTCAGAATAAATCACAAAGTCTGACTGGCAAATTTCTTGTTGGCCGGCGGCTTTTACATGTATTTAAAGTCGGGATGACCGCCCTGATTATCGTAGCTTTTTTTGTCCTCAGTCCTTTTCGTAATACCCGCGCTGATGTTGTCGTATTTGCTCCTGATATATGCAGCGGCTCGTGGAATAATAGTTCACTTGCCGCCGGTGCTATGGATGACACAGAAATGATCGATTCATCAAACGCATCCGAAGGCGTTGCGGGAGATGAGATAGTGTGCAGGGGATTTTCCGGAGACATTCCTGAAACCGTAAGTCCGAAAAAATTCTTTTTAACTTTGCATTGGACTATCACGGGCATATCTGAAAATGCTCAAACCGTCGATGAGCCGATGGGGGAAAATGTGCCCATAGTGTCCGAAGAAGATGCCCCTGCAGAATCATCATCCGATGAAGTTCCCGTAGTTGAACTTGATTCTTCTGCAAGTAATGACGATCATACTGTTCTTACTCAAACCGAAGTGGTAGAGGAGACTACAGAAGTAAATCCGGCAGATGATATAACTATTCCCGAGACTGATCCTTCCGCTGATATTTTACCGGATGCATCGGTGTCTGAATCTTCTGATGTTGTTGCCTTTGCGGAACACGTCCTTGATCCATGGTTGATGCATGCGTATGCGCAAGAAGCTGAAGATGGATTGGATGCAGCGACTTCAGTTGATCAGGCACTATCTGATGCGCCCTTAGCAACAATTGTGTATTCAATTGATGGGGAGAATTGGAAAGTGCTTGCCGATATCACTACCGCGGATTGGCGCCATATGCAATTTGAAATTGATGATCCTGATGTTTCGTCTTGGGCTGATGTTGCACAACTGCGGGTAGCTATACGTATTGCCGCGGATGCGCCTTTGCAAGTTCACGCTTATCTCGAGAGCCTTGCGATTGAAGCCGAGTATGAAAAAATTGAAAACCTGCCGGTACCACCGACGGTGATGATTAATGACGATTCGCTCACAATCGTCGAGGGGAAGTCTGATTTTGCACCTAATCAGTCGCCCACATTTATTGTTGCCGATCCTAAGCTTTCAATTGCAGAAGTGACGGAGTTGGTCGCAGAAAATAAGGCCGAAATACTTTCAGATGTTGCGGGTGTTTTGACTCCTGAATCTGAACTCATCCCTCCATTAGATTCTGAATTGCAAAACCCGGTTATTGAACAGGCGGCCGATTTGGTTGCGCCCATTGTCGATACGATTTCGCAGACCACAGAGGCAATTACCGAGGATGTCGTGTCGACATTCACAACCCCGATTGCCGAAGCTAGTGATCCTCAGACGGTTAGTGCGGTTGTCTTAGATCGTGATGGTAACGAGACTGATATTGTTGTTACCGTCGAGACCATTGTCGAAGATGGTATTGAAAAGCAAAAAATTACGATTCATCAACCTGAGCGGGCATTTAAGCCTGGCCGTTATACTTTAAAGGTTTCTTTACTGACTCCCCAAATGATCATTATTTCTGAACAGGATTTTACTTGGGGGGTATTGGCAATCAATACCAGTAAGTCAATTTACCAACAAGGAGACTCTGCTTATCTTCAGATGGGAGTCCTTAATGATGAAGGGCATACCATTTGTAATGCAAGCTTGTCTTTGTCGATTACAGGCCCTGGAGGGTTTAGTGAGAATCTCTCAACCGAAGATGGCTCGATTGTACGAAATGGTCTTTGTCAGAATGATAATATCATTATGACCCCCGACTATCACGCATCTGTCGATCTGCCAAACCAAGTGGGAACATATGCAATGCATCTTGTCGCAGAAACAGAAAACGGGAGCAAGTCGATCACGGATTATTTCAAGATCGCATCAAGTCCACTGTTTGACGTGCGACGAACCGGACCGACTCGTATTTATCCTGGTGCGCCATATCCTGTCACGCTGTATGTAACATCCGAAACTGACTGGGAAGGACGGATCACTGAAATAGTTCCGGATGGCTTCGAGATCGAGCAGCCGCAGCATAGCGTGCACTACACGGCAATTGATCAGGAACTCGGTGTTCAAAAAATAAGTTGGGATGTATCCCTGCCGGCAGGTGAAGAGGTGGCGTTAGGCTACTATTTTGACGCCCCGGATATCAGTCCTGAGTTTTACTTGCTCGGGCCACTTACGTTTTTTGAAAACGACGAAGATGTTTTCCATGAAGCGCGTGAGTGGCAGATCGCGTCAGACGCGACTTGCTCGGCGACAACAACAGGTAACTGGAACACGGGTGCCAACTGGAGCGGCTGTTCAGGTGCCGGCGGTATTCCTGCAGCAGGTGACAACATAACCATCAACAGTGGTGTGACAATCACTATGAACGTGAACTCGCCGGTGTTAGGTACGATTACGGTAAACGGAACCTTGAACACGTCAAATGGTACCAGCAGAACACTTTCTGGTACGACACTTACCATTGGTTCAACGGGAACCCTTACTGCAAATGCATCCACCATTACGCTTTCAGGTACGACTGGAACGCCCCTGACGCTTACTGCTGGTGGTACGTTTAATGCTGGTACATCAACGATTACTCTGACCGGTAACAATGGTGCAGGCAACACGACCGTTTCAAAAGATTTTTCATACTACAACTTGAACATTAACAACTCAGCGGAAACGTTCGTGCTCGAAGGAACAACGACGGTTAATGCTGCTGGAACATTGACGATTACGAACGGTACCCTGAATACGACTGCATCTAACTATACGTTGAATGCAGGTAAAATTAGCTTGGCTACCTCAGCCGCAACATGTGTACTTACGGCAAATGCATCAACAATAAACCTTACGGCGACCTCGGGTCTTTTGTTTGCTCGTTCCGCGAACGCAGTATTCAACGCAGGTACCTCAACGGTAACTTTGACAGGTAACGGGGATGCTACCTTTAACAGTGGTACCGCAACAACATTTTATAATGTAACTTCGTCTGGAACTGGTACCAAAACGCTTGGACTTGCGCTTACCTTGTCGGCTGCTGGAACGTTGTCGA
>CAYZZD010000032.1:0-6819 GCA_964482675.1 uncultured Candidatus Saccharibacteria bacterium | reverse complement strand
TTTTGTTATGAAAGAATTTGAAAATCTGCACCTAGCCTTAGCTGCCTTCGTTGCCAGCCATAATGCTCAATGTAAAACATTTAATGAATGGTACAAAGGGGATGTCGCATTTCCTGACGCATCCATTTTAGAAAAAGAGGTGGTCCGTATCAATAATCCCATAAATCACACTGCTCTGTATATTACTCTTGATCAGGAGGAAATATTTTTAGTACGTGTAGACCCACACGATGCGTGGATACTTTACCAAGGGGTATTTACTTACCATTCACTTTATATAATTTGTACCCATCATTCAGGTAATTTCCTTATGACAACAGAGGGATTAATTGCGAAATTAAGAGAGGCAGCCTTTCGCGCTGATGCGGCATTTTCAACCGCAGCTGGCGATTAATTAGAATAAGTTACAACGGTTCCAACAACAACGCCCCGAACAAATCGGGGCGTTTGTAATATAAGAAATCTAGAATGGGATGTCGCCCCAGCCTCCGCGGATTTCGAAGTGCAAGTGCGGGCCGGTTGACCGTCCGGTTGATCCTGAAAGACCAATCGCCTCAAATTGATCGACATGCTGTCCGACACTGACATTAATTTTGCTTAAATGGGCATACAATGTTTGTGTGCCATTGTCATGAGACAACGTGACTACATTTCCGTATCCGCCGCACCACCCTGCACATGCTGCAATAACAGTACCACCGGCAGATGCTCCAACTTTTGATCCGATAGGCATACCGTAATCTTTCGCGCGATATTTATCGTGGAACCCTTGTGTTTGTACACCACCCCATGCCCGCTTGAAGTAGTCTTTACCACCTTGGTATTTTCCACCCTTCGCAGCAGGCAATGATGGCATTTTAGATTTACCCTTAGGTGATGACTTAACCGGCGCAACTTCGATCACGTCGGCACCTGGAATGACCAGCACGGTTCCTACTTTCAATGTCGCGTCTTCCTCAATATCGTTATAGATCGCAATATCCGACATGGCACTGGCAAGGTCTGTTTCAGAAATATTCTTGCCGCCGAATTTCTTCGCAATTGATCGCACTGTGTCACCCTTTTGTACTTTATATTGCGCACCGTCAACCGGTAAGATCAATAAATCCTGACCTGGTTTGATTCCTCCTTTGGCTGGAATGTTGTTTGCAAGTCGGATAGTTGAGGCTTTTACTCCGTAAAGCCTTGCGATCTGTTCGATCGTTTCACCCGACTGTACATGGTGGATCGAAATACTGCCGGCTGTATCTTCCTCGATTACGTCAGCCGAAGTTCCTGACGGACCCAACACAGGCACCAATGAAGTGTCGTCCAAAGTTTCAACTTCGGTGTCGACGAATGCTGATTGCTTGGCGATGAAAGTCTGAGCAGGAGAAAGCACTGCCATGGTGGCCATTGCATCACCCTGAGTAACAGGACTATCGGCATGCGCCTTGCTTCCGAAAACATCTGCGACAGATAACGCGAAAACGCCCACGGGTATGGCGATAATAAATCCTGACAATAAAACTGCGGCCTCGGCGGTCGCAAGATGTTTTACGGTACTTTCTTTGATCCAACGAAGCATTGCACTAAGGTATTGTTGTGCTCGTCGGGATGTGGTGTTTTGTTTGATAAGCCAATGCGCACATGGACAAACCGCGATCAGTGCGGTATCGTTAACTCATATCTGACATTCAGAAGATGTGCGTACTAGGATATACGGTAGCCTGACTGAAAGCCGAATGCAAGAGACCCTTTTATTAAGCATTTTATATTGACTAATGTCAATTTTTACTCTAATATAAATACTATTATATGGCTCTTGGGGACACACATAAAGATATTTTTGATCGATTAACAGGTCGTGATGCGCATTACCATAAAAAGGACGAGGAAAAGAAAGATGCAGGCAGTGGGTCAGCATCCAATGAGTCCGGTGTCAAAAATAAAAAAAAGGAGCGTGAATTGGAAAATTTTCTTAAGAATGATCAAAATTATCAAATAGCACAAGGGGTACTTGAACGTCTATATAAAGAACGTACTGGACATATTAATGCGGGCAATCAAAAAAAGGCGCTCGATGTTGTTAATAAGCATATTGAAGAAAATGAAAATATACGTGACAGTATTATAGATAAATATCGCGTAAAAGTCGGATTGCCTCCACTAATTACAAATCGGCCTCAGTCCGAGGACGTTAAAGAGAAAAAGTCTCCAAATCAAACATCGGGAATAGAAGTATCAGTAAATCACCCCTGGGATAGATATAAAAAAATTATCATAGCACCGGAAAGTGTATGGTATTCGCGTTCCGATAAACCTTCTGAAAGGTCAACGTACCGGCTTAAGATAGTGAAAACCAGTAGAGATGGTAAGGCGGTTGTGGGTATTGGTCAATATAACCCTGCGACAAAAAAATATGAAAATGCCGGCATTCGGGAACTTCCTATTGATGATATTTCAAGCTTATTTAAGGAATTTAATATTAATGTTCCGTTCAATCAAACAAAATTAGAGGACCAGGTGTATTTTGGTGAAATTGCCGAGGCGCTTCGCGCTCGTCGTAACATTGATTTATATATCACCCTTGATGGTATTACCCGGAAGCAATACGAGGATGAAAAACTATTAGGTGAGATTAAAATATTGGAAGAAATTATTGCTTTGGCTAAAGATGCACATAATAAGGAATCAGAGAATAAATTTAAAGAGCAACTTCAAACAGCGCAAAAAAAATACGACACCATAATTGCTGAAGAGCAATCCAGTACAAGAAAATTTCAAGTGCGCGGCAGATGGATTACTATCAAGCCGGGCGGGCATTACTTTGTGCATCCGGCAAACGGGACAGTAATTGCAGTGGTGGGTATTGGTAGGGATTACGTACGGCTTCAGGATAAAAAAGATAATAAGGAATTTCGAGTCCCGTTGGATGACGGCAATAAATCACTAGAAAGTTTTTTGCAGAAACATGATCTGCGTGTTGTAGATGGGGAAAATTTATCATTGGAAAAAAAGGATCAAGATGCTGTCGCTGCTGCTGACCCAGTCGTATTTGCGGTGGGTAATGATGCGCAAGAAATTCAGCCTGAAAACGAGCGAGTTCTACCTAACGAATCAGATTCGATCATCGGCAAAGTTTTGGATAATGCATACAATATAGCTGCAACCGAAGTTGAAAAAACAGATTTTATTATATCTCGCACCGGATGGACATTGGATACGTTCGAAAATGAGCCCGAGCAAATGATTGCTCATTATGAGGCAAAGCGCGATGAAATTGGTAAAAAAATTATTTCTGGTATGCCAATATGGCAGATACTTAAAGAAGAACACTATAATAACGTTAAAGATGAAATGTATCAGATCGATAATATTCGTGAGCTTGCAAACACTTACGCGTTGATTCTTCCTCCGGATTTTATTACCGAAACGATGCAGGCTAAGGCCGATGAGCTTCGGGCTCAGCGCGAGCAAAAACAAAAAGAACGTATTGCTGCGAAAAAAATTGAGCACGATTCAATGACTACTGAAGCACGCGAAATTGCGGAGGCTTTTGGGTATTTGTCTGATGAACAACGAAAACTTATATTGGGCGATGTTGAAATTCCAAAGACCTGGGAGGAGGGACTAAGATTTTTGGTTGAACAGAAAAAAAGCGCAGCAGAAGATGCTGCTCGCATTGAGGCATTTATAGACACATTTGCCGAAGGTAAATCGTTCATGATCGAAGGGGATTCTCAGCACTATCGCGTGGTTGCTTTTGGAGAAACCGAGATTGAGGTCGCCGTGGAAAAAGGGGCAAACGAGAAACTATCAACTGACGTTTTATGGGATGCATTCAATGACGGCAAAATTATAGTCGGCGTTACCTTCGAGGCGAAAAAGGATGAAACTACTCCAGATAAAAAAATGTTTCTTGAACAGATTGCCAATGGGTCGTTTACGACGACAAAAAAAGAAGTCGCGGATGACATGGCGACATGGGACGAACTTAGTGGTTACAGCCTGAAAACCCAAAACGGCTTGGGAGGCATTACTGAATATTATTTTGAGAAAAAAGAAGCAATTACCTTATCACCAGAGACCCAATATGTAATTGGAAAAATCGAACAACGTCAAGCATTTTCAAAGGAAGATTGCCGCCAGGTATTTGAGGGCTTAACGATATACACACCGGCTAATACATATACTATAGACGAGATCCATTACGATAATAAATGGATCATTGATCTTGCTCCAACCAAAGGGGGGCTTATTGAACAGATTGATGTGAGTGGTTTTTTGGCTGAACTGCGACGGGTTGGTGGAAAATTTAGCATTGAAAAGAAGGTTCTCGAGCAAAAAGAAACAATTGAACCCGTCGAGCCGCCATTTACTCATAAATTGTACTGTAAAATCCCGGTCAATGGCACATTTAATTCGATTGATGCACGCAAAGCCTCAAACGGCGAACAGATTTTTGAATTGTTAGTCCAAAAAGAGGATCATAAGGCGTTTTTGGGAATCTCAAAAGATCCAAGCGTTCAAAAATATGTCTTTACTGCCGGCAATTGGGAATACTATCTTAATAATCCAAGCGTTATGCTTCTCAATAAACCAACAAGCGATACAAAAAAGATCCAATTAGTTGGCTACGGCGAAGCGGAACTAGTAAATGGTGTATGGCAAGTAATAAAACCGGTTGCAGTCAAGTTTTTAGGAGATGGGGTTGATTCAGGAAAGTCGAAAGAAAAGCGGTGGGGAATCGATAAGATTGCACCAGCTGACGATATTGAAGCAATGAAGGAAAGTATCGAAAACCGCCGACGGGAGGCGCTTGCTGGTATTCAAGAACTCAGGGGTCAATTTATTGCATGGGTAAAAGATAATGACGGCGCTATGCATACTACTGAAGGCAAGTCGAAGGAGTTGGTTGAAGCATCCGTAAATGCAAAATTTAATATTGAGCTAAAAAATCTTAAAACCGATAATGCGCCAGAGATCCTTGATCCTCGATTTCAAGGAATGAATCCCGAGCAAGCACGTGAGGCGATAGCTGCGGATGCTATTAGTCTCTATGAAAAAAAGTATCCTAAGGATGGGGAGG
Organism: uncultured Candidatus Saccharibacteria bacterium; assembly: GCA_964482675.1. Taxonomy (GTDB): domain Bacteria; phylum Patescibacteriota; class Minisyncoccia; order Phycocordibacterales; family UBA1006; genus CAYXKF01. The sequence continues at coordinate 1,748 of CAYZZD010000032.1, read as the reverse complement.
GGATAATGGATGATGCAGACAAGGCAACTATCGCAGGAAAATTGGTTGATTTAATGGATTATAAAGCTTGCCAGATGCTAAAAGCTAAATTACCTTTTGAAAGTATTGTGGCAATTAAGCTTGGACAACGCATGCAGTGGCTTAAAGAAGCTATTGATGATTCTGATCGGGTGCAGTGTGCGCAGCAGGTGAAAGATACTTTGAAACTCATGAAGAAAATACAGGCAGTGACGAAAAAAGATGTCCCTATGATTGCCACCGAAGAAGAAACACGTACTCTAAATGAAGGAGACCGGCAAAAAATCGAAGAATTTTTCGATGAAACTCATTCTTATATAAAACAGCAGATTTTTGCAGGTAAAGTCCAATTCTATTGGGGGAATGATGAGCTTTATGCTAAAGATCGAGATAGTCTTAACGTGCGGATTTTTAAAAGACAGCAAGCCGGCGAATGGGGGTATTCTGAAGATCAGACAACCTATGCTGTTGCAGCAAACCGGCTGATAGATGGAAAATACAATCGGCAAAAGTGGACTATGGATCTAATTGACCAAGAAATTGCCAAGATGGAAGAACTTATCAGCAAAAAAGTGTAACCTTTTATTCTTGTGGAGATTGTATTACAATACCTATACATAATTCATGATTGGAATGTCTCCTGAACTAAAAACTCCTTCTCCTGATCGGATAAAGAAAGTGCTGGCCGATCAAGGTCTTGATCTTGGTGACAAAACCCCGAAAAGTATCGCAGAGTTGCATGCGCTTATTTCAGGAATGGAAAAAGATCTTCAGTTGCAGATCGCTGATATCGAAGCACGCATGAAAAAGACCGACGATGAAATTGCTGAACTTGAACGCAAGCTTGCACCTACACAGGAAGAAATCGTTCAGTCTGTTAATGATCAAGACATAGGAACTGTTGCACATAATGAAGCGGTTATTCAAGAGGCAGTTACTCGGGCTGACACCGAAGAGCAATTTGCGATTAGCCAGGTACCCCCAGCGGCAGGTCCGGATAAGAAAGGTTTTCTGAAGCGGGCAGTCGATTCAATTATGGAGCGGACCCCAGCTATAGGAAAAGCAGCACGATGGCTACGAAATACCGCGCTGATGGGAGGTATATTTGTCATGTCGACTGGTTTTGTTGGTAAGAATGGAGATGGTGGATACCAGGTTGAATCATTCAGTACCCATAATGTTTTGGATCGTATGACAGAAATTCTACCTGAAAAACAAGATCAATGGGCAAAGCGGTTTCTTGAAAAACATGGATTATACGAATCAGAAGATGTTCAGTTCGTTGCACCAATCGAAGAAACATCTCATGCGCATCTTTTGACTCCTCAAGATATGATGATGGAGCGTCACCAGGAAATGATGGATTCAGTAACTGCTGCTCAAAGACATGAAAAAGAAATGCGCGAGTACCATGAATCAGTAAAACAATTTAAAATTTTAGGTACTGTTCCTGATTGCTACAATAAGAATGATAGTATTTTTAGCTATCGCAGCCAGTGGTTTAATGATGAAGGATTCACGTATGTTGCCGGCCCCAATGTTGGTCAACAAAAAGATGCGAATGTGAAATTTAAAGATGTCATCGGTGTCGGGCACTTTTTACTAGACGGTAGTTTGTTTGGCGGTACACCATATTCACATTCATACAATCAGGCCTATATACAAAAGGCAAAAAAGAATAATGATTATTTACCCTGTTTCCATTATACAGGTTCCAATCAAGTCCGCGT
>CAYZZD010000031.1:0-6883 GCA_964482675.1 uncultured Candidatus Saccharibacteria bacterium | reverse complement strand
GAACCAACACTACGGTCATTGGAACGTTAAACTCACTGGCAAGCACGAGCTATCGCATCGAATTCTTCTCAAACACCGCAGTCGATGCCTCAGGCTATGGAGAAGGACAAACGTACATTGGCTATACTACAGTCACCACTGACGGATCAGGGAACGCATCATTCACCGCAACCGGACTCGACAATACTACGGTTGGATCATACATTACCGCAACGGCATCACAAGACTTAGGAAGTGGTGTCTACAGCACCTCAGAATTCAGTGCACCACCGGCTTCTCCTGTCTCAGCAGTGTCTACGAATCACACGTTAACCTACACCGCCGGTTCTCACGGAACCTTAACCGGTACTACCACCCAAACGGTAGCCGATGGATCAGACGGAACCGCCGTCACGGCGGTAGCCAACAGTGGTTACGAATTCAGCAGTTGGTCAGATGGCTCAACCGCAAATCCACGAACGGACACCAACGTTACTGCTGACATATCGGTCACGGCTAACTTCATCACGATCTCTCAAAGTGGTGGAGTGGTATCATCAGGTACTCATTTCTCGTGTAAAGATCCTACTGCATCAAACTATGATCCCAATGGAGTAAGCAATCCTAGTCTTTGTCATTATACAAGTAATGCAGTATCAGTAGAGAAAGTGCTTACCCACGGCACCACCTGTCCCCCTAACCTCACCATCCACAACTTCATGAAACAAGGAGACAAAGACAACCAATACAGTGTATACAACAAAGGAACCATCACTGAAGTCAAACTTCTTCAAACCCACATCAACCGCATCTTAGCTTCACAATATACCCAAGCAGCCGGTCCCGAAGATGGAATCTTTGGTCCCTTAACCAAACAAGGAGTACAAAGACTCCAAAAAGCACTTCAAGACATCTATCAACTAAACCTTGGTCCTGCAGGTATTGATGGCATTGTTGGTCCTTTTACCCGTGAGGCGATAAATCATAGTTGTAATACTCAGCAGGTTTCTTAATCATAAACAACAAAACACCTTTTTTCGTTTTTAAAGACGTGGTACAATAAAGGCATGGAACAAAATTACCAAGCCCTCTTGGATATATTCTGCGAGATTCTCCTTCGTGAAAATGCTTCTGACTTGCATATTGCAAGCGGGCGCCGGGCGCATGTGCGTATTAAAACGCAATTATTACCCCTTGAACAATACGACGCTTTGTCTGCTCAGGATGTGTATGGGCTTTTATCGGTATTGGTATCCCAAAGTAAACTTCAGGCATTAATAAATACCGGCGCCGAAATTGATTTTTCTTATGACTATCAGGGAAAACTTCGTTTACGAGGGAATGCATATTTGCGCACCGGTACTATTAGTATTGCCTTGCGTACAATTCGCGAAGTCCAATCGCTTGATACATTAGGACTTCCGGCTATATTGAAAACCGTAATCGAAAAACGCCAAGGATTTTTCTTGGTGGTTGGTCCGGTAGGTCAAGGAAAATCGACTACCTTGGCGGCAATGATTGATGCAATCAATGCAGCTCGCAGCGAACACATTGTTACTATTGAAAGCCCTATCGAATATACTTTTACTGAAAAAAAATCAATCATCGATCAACGTGAGGTTGGGACTGATACTGCGAGTTTTGAAGCTGCCCTTACAAGCGCCTTTCGTGAAGATATCAATGTGGTTATGATCGGTGAAATGCGCACGAAAGAAACGATCGCCACTGCGGTAACAGCCGCAGAAACGGGCCACCTGGTATTTTCGACTTTACATACTAATGATGCAGCGCAGACGATTGACCGTATCGTCGATTCATTCCCATCCGAACAACAACGCCAGATTCGTGCCCAGTTGGCAGGAAGCTTGATCGGTATATTGTCTCAACGATTAGTGCCCACGATGCAAGGCACCTTGGTCCCTGTATGTGAGTACATGATGGCAAGCCCTGCAGTACAGAATTTGATCCGTGAAGGGAAGACCTACGAATTGCCATCGGTCATCGAAACAAGTCGCGAGCATGGCATGATCGATATGAACCAATCTCTACTTGATCTAGTTCAATCGGGTAAGATTTCAATGGATGATGCACGTCGTTATTCGGTAAATGTCGAAGCATTTGATAGTCGTGTCGGAGGGCGGTAATATTACAGTATGCTATTCCACTATAAAGTCATAACCGATCAAGGAGTAAGTCAGGAAGGCGAAATTGATGCCGTCACTGCCGAACTTGCAATCAGTTCTCTGCAATCACGCGGACTTTTTGTCATTTCTGTCGTACCTGCAACTGGTGCAAAAACCGGAGTACTTGCAAAATCGATTCCTTTGTTTACCCGAGTACGTGCCGCAGACATCGTTATTATGTCGCGTCAGGTTGCGACCTTGTTTGAGGCCCAAGTTAGCGCGGTAAAGGTATTTAATTTACTTGCTGATGGTACCGAGAATCCTGTTTTGGCAAATGCGTTGACTAGTATTTCGCAAGATATTCAAGGCGGTATTCCCTTATCCGATGCAATGAGTAAGCATGCCGAGATCTTCTCTGAATTCTATGTAAACATGGTCCGCGCGGCAGAAGAATCAGGAAAACTTTCGGAAACATTTATGTTTTTAGCTGACTATTTGGAACGTTCATACGAATTAACCAGTAAGGTTCGCAATGCATTAGTGTATCCGGCGTTCGTCATCGTGACTTTCGTAGTAGTGATGATTATGATGCTTACCCTGGTTATTCCGAAACTTTCTGAAATTTTGCTTGAGGTAGGGAAGGATATTCCATTGTATACGAAAATAGTTATTGCGATCAGTCAGTTCTTTGTGCATTATGGCGTATTCTTATTGCTCATTGTTGTCGTACTTGGATTCGTATTATGGCGTAACATTAAATCACAAAAAGGATCTATGCGTCTTGATCGGCTGAAAATCAAATTGCCTTATTTCGGGGATTTATACAAGAAGGTGTATCTTTCGCGTATCGCTGACAACCTGGATACTATGCTTTCAGCGGGTATTCCGATCATTCGAGCAATCACAATCACAGGAAAGGTTGTCGATAATAGTGTGTATGAAGCAATCATGAATGAAGTAGAAGTCGGAGTCCGATCTGGTGCGGCAATGTCTGAAATTATGTCACGATACGAAGAGTTTCCTCCGATCATGGTGCAGATGGTGCGTGTCGGCGAAGAATCAGGCTCGATCGGAAGTATCCTTAAAACATTGGCCCGTTTTTACCGACGTGAAGTTGATGGTGCAATTGATACCTTGATCGGTCTTATTGAACCCGCGCTTATTATCGGCCTGGGTGTCGGCGTCGGATTTTTACTGACATCAATCTTGATTCCGATTTACAATATTGCTTCGTCGTTCTAGGCTTCTTTCGGTTATCTAATAAAAACTCTAAATGTTTGTACGTGGTATACTTTTCGTATGGACAAAAACTTGATTGAGCAAAACTGGAATTTCAAAAACGTCGTAATGAGGGACGTATTGCAGAATACTGATGGCAGAACCACACAAAGATTTACCTCAGAGGGAAAAGAGTATGTTTATAAAATTGCAGGTTCGCACAAGACGGCGGATATTTTACAGAAAGAGTTAAGCGTTTTTGATTTTTTGAATGAGAAGCAATTTGCTCATATTTCAAGATTGATAAAGACGAGTAAAAACAAGTTATTTGCAACGATACAAGGCCAGCATATTTTTGTCTTGGAGTATGTCGAAGGAGTAAAGCCCCAATCAAATCCTGAAAATTGGAAAAGACTCGGTATTATTGCGGCCGAATTGCATACAATCCAAGGCTATCCATTCGAGACTGATTTTGTTCCAAGTAGAATAATTTCAAAACATTTTCCTGAAATTGCCCTTAACTTGCCGTTTGCCGATGAATTTTTATTGTTAGCACAAACTCTGCCTGATTTTTCTCAATTACCTAAATCACTTATTCATACTGATATTGGTTGTCATAATGCGATTCAAACCGCACAAGGTAACCTTGTCTTAATTGATTGGGATGATACAGGTGTTGGTCCTTCTGTTTTAGATATCGGTTTCCCGTTTATCGTGCAGTTTTATACCGAAGAGGGGGATTTTTTTGAGGAAAATGCCAGGGCTTTTTACCAGAGCTATTTTGAAAATAGATTGATGGATGAGCATGAAAAAGGATATATTATCGACGCTGGGCTCTTTATAGCCATGCATTATATCATTTATGGGAACACTGAAAAAAGGTGGCAAGTTATTAAGAAGGTTTTTGAGAATAAAGAAAGAATCCTCGAGTGGATAAAAAGTATTTAAGGGTTTTTCTTTGCAATTTATTATTCTTTTCGTCAATATTCCCATATTAGCTGTACCCAGCTACCATGGTTGCAGCGCTGATTTCTGACCCGATTGTTGGCGCTCAATTTTACCTATAAATACGCGTAAGCGTTCGAAACCCAACAATATGAAAGATACTGTTGTAGTCATTTTAGGCGCAGGCAAAGGCAAGCGCATGGGCCTTGATATGCCCAAAGTTCTAGTACCCGTTTGTGAAAAACCGATGATCGATTATGTCATTCGAAGTGTTAAGGCTTCGGGCATTTCTCGTGCGCCAATTGTAGTAGTAAGTCCTGACAATCAAGAAACAATCCATGCTGCGATTGCCCAGTACGAACCAGATTACGCTATTCAGTACGAACAATTAGGAACCGCTCATGCAGTAAAAAGTGCCCTTGAATATTTTAAGGACCACAATGGATCTGTTGTTGTGCTGTATGGTGACTGCCCAACAGTTACGGCAGCAACAATTAAGGGCTTAGTAGAATTACGTGAACAAACACACGCTGTCATTGCCATGGCAACCACTACTGTCCCAGATTTCAATGAGTGGCGATCAGGTTTTTTGGCCTTTGGTCGTATTGTTCGTGACGAGCACGGCACATTGGTTCGCAGTGTCGAATATAAAGACGCCAGCGAAGAGGAAAAAAGCATTCGCGAAGTGAATCCATGCTATTTCTGTTTTGATGCGCAATGGCTTGCGGGTATTTTTAATGATATTGGAAACAATAACAATCAAGGTGAATATTATTTAACTGATGCCTTGGCGCTTGCCGTCTCTCGTAAAGAACAGGTGCAAACTATCAGTATTGATCCAACTGAAGCTGTAGGAGTTAACACACCCGAACAGCGGGATATGGTTGAAAAACTTTTGTGCGGCTAGGGGTGATTTTGCGACCGCCGGTGATTCTGTTACTATAGCTTTATATGGACAAAGGCACTTATCTTACTTGGGTCGAGATATCCAAGGCGGCATTAACTCATAACGTCAAAGCGATTCAGTCGCTTATTTTGCCGAATGTGGTTTTTTGCGCGTGTGTTAAGGCGAACGCTTGGGGCCATGGACTCGTCGAGTGCAGTCGTATTTTCCTTGAAGCCGGAGCGCAGTGGCTTTCAGTGAACGCACTATATGAGGCTATTGAATTACGAAAAGCAGGTATTACCGCACCCATTTATATTATGGGATATATTCGAATCGCGGATATGGATCTCGCCGTTTCGACCGATGCGCGCATAGTTATTTATAATAAAGAATCTGTTAACGCACTTCAAAAAGCATCACAAGCTGTAGGTAAAAAGACGCATGTGCATATCAAAGTCGAAACCGGCTTGAACCGCCAGGGTGTGCTGATGTCTGACCTTGAGGATTTTGCAAAACATATTGCATCGCAGCCAAATTTGGTTATCGAGGGTGTCGCGACACACTTTGCGGATGTGGAAGATGAGGGCGTGCGTGTACCGTTTGAAAAACAGGCAGCATTACTTAAGGATGCAAAAAAAATTGTCGAATCGACGTGTGGCCACCCGATAATGGCACATTGTTCTAATAGTGCTTCGACATTCATTGCACCACACGTGCAATTTGATATGGTTCGTGTCGGTATTGCGTGTTATGGCATGTGGCCTTCAGCTCGCATTCAAGATATTTATAAAAAAGAAAAGCCGACATTCGAACTGCAACCGGCATTTACGTGGAAAACAATTGTTGCACAGGTAAAGGATGCACCACCGGGCGCCTATGTGGGTTATGGTTCAAGTGTTGAATTAGTGCGTCCGACAAAGATAGCGGTTCTCCCGATCGGATATTACGATGGTTACATGCGGGCATTCTCAAATAAATCACGAGTGCTCATTGGTGGAAAATTTGCACCGATTTTGGGCCGCGTTGCGATGAATATGATCATGGTTGACGTAACGGATATTTCACAGGTTAGCCTTGAAGACGAGGTTGTATTATTAGGCAGACAAGGTGACAATGAAATTACCGCTGAGGAAATGTCTCATTATGCTGACACTATTAATTACGAAATTCCAACGCGCGTCAGTGCGGGAGTAAACACTAATATCCCACGTATTGTAATTGAATAATATGAAGAAGCGCAATAAACTCAAGGTTGGAATTTTATTTGGGGGAAAGTCGGTCGAACATGAAGTCTCATTGCAGACTGCAAAAAAAGTTATCGAAGCCTTAGATAAAGATAAGTACGAAGTGGTGCCTATTGGAATTGATAAAGAGGGTCGATGGCTTGCAGGGGACAAGACACGTTTTTTACTCGGTGATAGTCGATCGGATTCGCTGAAGCTCAATGAAAAGAGTGCCAACGAAGTTGCCTTAGTACCCGAGTCTGCGGGGCAATTGACAGACATAGGTTCAAAGACAAAGCATCTTGCAGTCGATGTTGTTTTTCCGGTCTTGCATGGGCAATATGGCGAAGACGGCACAATTCAGGGTTTGTTGAAGTTGGCAGGCGTGCCCTATGTAGGTGCGGGTGTGCTTGGTTCGGCAATTGGAATGGACAAAGATTTTATGAAGCGTCTATTGCGCGATGCTGACATGCCTGTCGCAAAATTTATGACCTATATGGATCCTCAAG
>CAYZZD010000030.1:0-6958 GCA_964482675.1 uncultured Candidatus Saccharibacteria bacterium | reverse complement strand
ATCTGATTGGCAAATCCATACAAGATGTAAATCGTGCCGATTAATATCGGTCCTTGTTTTATATGAATGAGAATATAAACGCCGATTGCTAAGGCTACCGTAAATTTACCCATCATTGACGAACTAAACCATTTTAATTCATTGATCTTATTGTTTGCATGAAACTGCTCGAACGGCTTATCGATCATTCCTGAAAAAGAATGGTAGACGAGTTTTTCGACCCGTAAAATAATCACGGTTGTTATATTGCTGAGGATGTCAAAAACTTTGGCGCCGATCGAGTTTTCCATCCAGTTTACGCGGCGATATCCAGGAATAAGGATACTATCGAAAAATACAATGACTCCGAATGTTGCAATCGAAATGACAATAGCCAACATTCCTACGACGCGGTCGTAAATAAGTAGTGCAGTGAAGGATGTAAGCAAAAATATAAGTGAATAGAGAATATCAAACGTACGCCCAGAAAAGCTAAATAATGCCGCGGTACCTTTTTCTATCTTGTCGTTTGAATTACCTGAATGATTGTCGGTGTGCCATTCGACGGGCAGAGTCATAATGCCTTTTAAAAGATAGCGACGGTAATTCGCGCGTACAATAAATGCATTTTTATTTTCAATAATACGAGCTGGGCCGTGAAATGCCCAAAATACTCCTTCCTGAATTACCAACAATCCTAACAGTAAAAACAGGTGCACCAGATTCGTTTGGGTGATGCCTTGTGCTTGTACGGTGTTTAAGAATAGTCCGATAACCAAAGGCTCAAGGGTGGTTATTACCCCTGATACGGTAAAGAGTGACGTATAAAGGATGACATTTTTGCGATTTCCTTTAGCGTAATGCCACATTTTGGCGACCAGATAGAGTAGGGGATTTTTCAGTAAGAATTGCATAACGGTTTTTCGATCAGCACAGATACGATTGGTTGATAGTAAAACAGATTGGTATATAGGGCAAATTGTATCGGGGGATAAGTAATTGGCTGGATTTTTTATACTGATAAGGTACAATACCGGGACATATGGAAAGTACGGGTACGAATCCACTGGCGGGAAAGAAAATATTATTTATCGAAGACGATGATTTTTTGCGAAGTCTTGCGGTTGCCAAACTTGAAAAAGCTGGTTTTGTCTTGTTTGCAGCGGCGGACGGCAAAGAAGGCCTTGAGAAAGTGATGACCGAAATTCCCGATCTAGTCTTGCTGGACTTGATGCTTCCGGCGGTAGATGGCTTTACAGTGCTTGAAGAAATGCGCAAAGCCGAAAAAACGAAGACAGTTCCCGTCGTGGTATTTTCAAATAAAGGGGACGAGGCTGATATCGAACGCTGCACCAAACTTGGCATCAGCAATTATCTCATCAAGGCAAACTTCACGCTTGATGAAATGGTAAAAGAAGTAAGCGAGATATTAGGGGCACAAAAATAATATGCCGCTCGAAGGAGTACCGCCGATAAAAAAAGAGGGCAAAGGTATACCTGGGAAAAAGTGGTTTTCGGTAGATAAGGCAAAGAAAATTGGACTTGCCTTGTTGGGTGTTGGGTTATTAAATAGCAATGCATTAAACGCTCAAGATAAAAAAACGCCGAAAGAGCGGCCCCCAATATATGTTAGTGATTCAAGTGATGTTCGGCTGAAAGCATATCAAGACAGCATGCTGTTATATAAAGAAGGCGTTGATCATGTGCACGAACATCATCCCAATCTCGGAAAATCTCCGTCCGTTATTCCATTTGAAAAGAGTAACAGTTATGATGGCGTTACTTATACAAGTGGCGAGCAGTGGACGAAAGAAGATCTTGAACGTCGGGAAAATCATGTTGAGACCACAAAGCAACTTTTAGCAAATGAAGAGTACTGGCGTGACACCGCATGGATAGAAAACGTGACCGGTAAGACTGTCGATGAGCATCGAAAAGATGTCGAGGAATCATTGATCGGGAAGGATGATCATAATAAGATGCTTGCAGACGCTATTCAAAAAAATATATACCCTGAAGGCTTATATGCGGATAATCCTGCTCATGATCCTGCATGGAAGAAGCCAGTCCAGCCCATAGTGTATAAGCCTGAGCAAAAATCCACCTCAAATAAAAAGATACGATAATCATCCGACTAAAGGCTGAAAAGCAAATGCCACTGCGTGAATGGTCTTGAATCCCGCTTTTTTTAATACTTTTCTTGCCCCTGCAAGTGTTGCGCCGGTGGTGGTGACATCATCTATCAATATGATACCGATGGCATCAGTATCCCCCTGAAAGTTTTTTACCCCGAACGAGCCTTTTACATTTCGTAGCCGCTCGTTTCTGTTTTTGGTCAGTGCTTGCTTGCTGCCCTTGTGAGATTCATTTTTTATAAGAAGTTCTTTTACGGAAAAGTTTTTTATATGCCGCGCAAGTTCCAGTGCCTGATTGAATCCACGTTCGCGATTACGGGTACGGCTAATAGGAATCGGCACTAATATCCAGCGCAATGGGGAACTATATAATGCATGTTCATGGGTAATTTCAATGACTGAATCATGGCAATGAGCTGCTGCCCAGGCAAAAGTTGGTTCATGGTTGCGCGATTTGATGACGCGTACGATCTTTTGGATAGCTTTGTCATGATACGAGAAGGGCGCGTGGATCCACGGGTGTGGAGCATGATGGGCGGTTTCTAAAATTCCTTCACAGCCGCGGCATAGTACGGTTCCTGATGTTCCACATCCTGCGCAGGTGTGCGGAAAAAGCGTATCAAAAATGACACCGATGTAATGTTTAAAGGTACTGTACATATATATAGTATTGCCTACATGCTCCTCGATGGCAATGGATGTGCAGTATCTATTGAAAAACCAAGCGATAATGCTACAATAGCGTCATGAGTTTTCTTGATAGTCTTAAATCACGCGTAGCCGAAATTACGTCGTCTCTTCAAATGGGTGCAACTGATACTTTGGTGGGCATTGATATTGGTTCGAGCGCAATCAAAGCAGTACAGGTTCGCCGTAGTGCTGGAAAAGTAACACTTGAAACCTATGGCTCGGTATCTCTCGCTCCGTATGCAGGCGGTGTTGCCGGCGATGTGGTTCCTGTAACTGAAGAGATCGTTGCTCAAGCCATTACTGATTTAATAAAGGATGCACGTATCACTGCGCAGAGTGTCGTTGTTGCAATACCGGCATCGGCAAGCTTACTTTTTACGGTACATATTCCACCTGTTCCTGAAAGCCAGTATGCCCCGGTTATTACAAACGAAGCACGCAAATATATTCCAGTTCCGCTTGCTGAAGTGTCACTTGATTGGTGGGTGCTTCCTGAAAGTTCGGCGATTCCTGTAACCGAATCTGATAAGCCGCAGGCTCATGCGACACTTACTGCACTCGTTGCCGCAATCCAAACCCAAGTGATGAAAGGCTACCAGTCAATTGTTCAAAAGATACAGTTGAAGTCGACGGGATTCGAGATTGAACTCTTTAGCCAAGTGCGTTCGTTAGTTCGCCGCGAGCTTGGAACGATCATGTTGGTTGATGTCGGTGCGTCTGCAACTCGCATCGGCGTTGTCCATGAGGGAATTGTACGCAAGACTTATATTATTCATCGTGGTTCGCAGTATATTTCGCAATCCATTGCTCAATCACTGGGAATTTCATTTGCCGAAGCTGAAGCTTTGAAAAAAAAGTATGGCATGCAAGGTGAAGTGGGTAACGAGCGCGCTGAAAGTGCGAAACGCATTGTTGAAACAGGCGTTGCGTATATTGCAGGTGAGCTTACAGGCTTTTTGAGCCAATACGAGCGCGAATCGCACGAGACAGTTGAAAAAGTGATCATTGCAGGAGGAGGTAGCGAAATGACGGGGTTCGTTGAGCACCTTGCGACATTGTTCACTGTGCCGGTTACTAAAGCAAATCCGTTTTCGAAGACCGATTACCCTGAATTTTTGGACAGTATGCTGCAAACCATCGGTCCCGAGTTCTCAGTTGCTACCGGTTTGGCATTACGTGTGGTACAATAAGTTAGTAACGCACGGTGCATGATGACACGCGAGCGAAAAAAGTTGTTACGAAACATTTTTTAAAATCATGGCAGAATTCCGCACAACATTTGTCCCAAAAAATCCTGATGCAACTGGCGCGGGCTCTTCGCCGTTACCGTCTGGGGTACCAATTCGCCCTTCGTATGCGGCGACTCATCGCGGCACTTTTGGTTTAATTACGGTTGTGTTGGTGGTATTGCTGTTTGCAACCTTGCTCATGGGGCTGGCGGTATATGGTATCGATCGATCGGTCACATCACAAATCGCTCAATTGTCAGATTCGCTTACTCGATCCCAAAAAGCATTCGAACCGAAAGTGATTTTGGAATTGAAAGATCTGGATATGCGCTTAAAGACCGCTGACATACTTTTGCAAAAGCATGTGGCTGTTTCGTCGTTCTTTGAAATGCTTAATAATCAGACATTGCCGGGAGTAGCTTACGATTCATTTCGGTTTACGAACGATCCTAAGGAAGGATTTACTATTGTCATGACTGGCCGAGCTACCAGCTATGAAACTATCGCCGAACAGTCAGCTATTTTTGGTGACGATTCGCGCATTGGTCAGCATGTCTTCTCGAATTTCAAGCTGCTTGATACCGGCCGAATCTCTTTTGATTTATTCGTGACACCTTCACCAAGCGGCATATTGTATGTGCAATCGCAGTTGCCAGAGCCTGAGACACCTGCCGCAACAGTTCCAGTATCGCAAACACCGGCTACTCCTGATTCTACAAATCCATTATTTAACGGCACTTCGTCGGGCGCTCAAAGTGTGATAATTCAGAACGTCGAATAATTTATGCTGCGCATCATTGGTTACATAGTACTTTTTGCCGCTTCTTTGGGAGTGTTTATTGGATATGTCCGTCCTGCATGGGCAGTTGTTCAAGATAAGCGTGCTGAATTAAAACAATACCAAGAGGCAGCGGCTAACGCGCGTACTCTTCAGGCGAAACGCGATGAACTGCTTCAGCGCCGTCAGTCCATGAGTGCCGATGATATCAATCGTCTCGCGGTCATGCTTCCAAAGAATGTTGATAATGTAAAATTGACGCTCGAGATTAATCGTATTGCGCGTCAATATAATCTGGTATTACAAAATGTGCAGGTTGAAGATGCCGCAAATGATCCTCAGACGCAGAAGCGCGAAGCCCAGAAAGATTATCGATCAATTGCTATCGATTTCACGGTCTCGGGCGGATACAATGATTTTACTGATTTTATGCGTCACCTTGAGCGCAGCTTACGCTTGATTGACGTTGATGAACTGACCTTTAAGGCTGACAACAAGACGGGGTTGTATAAATTTACCATGCGCATTCGAACCTATTGGGTACCAGCAAGTGTAACGCAATTATAATATGAAAAAAATCATTAAAATTTTAGGAATAATCGTAGTTGCGGCAATTGTAATTGGTGCTATTGCTTTTATTGTTCCCAAACTTTCTCAAAAAACACCCGCGACCACCTCGGGTAACCTTACCAGCGTAAAGGCTAATGGTGGAAAGATTGTTGAAAATCAACAGTTGCTTGCCGTATTGCAAAGTGTGAATTCAATTACCCTTAAGGATTCTATTTTGCGAGATCCCGCATTTCAATCGCTGTCTGATATTTCACTTTCGATCGCACGCACGGACACCGAAGGTCGTATCAATCCGTTTGCGGAAATACCAGGAGCTGCAGTAGCGCCCCTGACGACCCCAGGCATCATTGGAACTGCAAATACGACTGTGACCCAATAACCAATTACTGCTATGGACTATCTTGAACTCCTTGCAGAAAAAAATATCCTGAATCGCTATCAGATCGAAGATATTCGCGAGCAATCACAAGGAAACGAAGCGCGAGTCGACGAGCTTTTGCTGGCCGAGGGTGTTGATGATGTTTTATTGGCACAACTTAAGGCGCAGTTTTACGGTATTCAATACCGTGCCGTTGATTTTCAGAATTTTCCCTTTTCGGTTTTTTCATACATTGCGCTTGATGCGGCTCGCCATTATCAGATTGCGCCTGTGGCAGTCGAAGATGATGTGCTGGTTATCGGCATGTTGTTTCCTGGGGATCAGCAGGCACAAAATGCTATCCAATTTATTGCGAATCAAAAAAAGGTTCCGTACCGCGTATGCGTTGTTTCGCACGGAGATTTTCAGATGATTTTGGATCGTTATCAAGGAGGTGTGCAGGCGCCTACTTCGTCGGTATTTGCCAACGATAATGATCCGGTCACTATCGGCAAAGATTTGCAGGATACTCCAGAAAATATTAATGCACTTTCAAGTGAAGTGTTGCGTGAGGATTCACCTGCCAAAAAAGCAATTGATATGATTGTCGAGAATGCCCTTGAGGGACGTGCATCAGATATTCACATTGAACATACGGGAGATAAAGTGCTGGTTCGCTATCGAGTGGACGGCATTTTGCATCCATCGCTTACTTATAAAAAGGATTTACATCAATCCCTGGTCGCCCGTGTAAAGATTTTGGCGAAATTAAAGCTCGACGAGCACCGCAAGCCTCAGGACGGGCGATTTTATGCCATTGTAAATAATCGGAAGATTGATTTTCGCGTCTCTATATTGCCGACCTTTTTTGGAGAAAAAGTGGTAATTCGTGTTCTTGATCCCGATAGTGGAGTAAAGACTTTAGCAGAGCTTGGCATGAGCGAAGAACATCTTGCGTCGGTTCGCGCGGCGCTTGCTCGACCTTACGGCATGATTCTTTTGACGGGCCCAACAGGTTCTGGTAAGTCGACAACTGTATACGCTATGCTTTCTGAGCTCGATCGCGAGAAACTTAATATAGTCTCACTTGAAGATCCAATCGAATACAATATTGAAGGTATCAGCCAGTCGCAGGTCGAACCTAAAATCGGATACGACTTCTCGAATGGTTTGCGTTCGATTTTGCGCCAAGACCCCGATGTCATCATGGTGGGTGAAA
>CAYZZD010000029.1:0-7053 GCA_964482675.1 uncultured Candidatus Saccharibacteria bacterium | reverse complement strand
TGTTCCAAAAATCCGCTCCTTATTTCTAATTTCGCGAATGTCTCTCTTGGTGACCTCACGGGGAATCGAACCCCGATTTCAACCGTGAAAGGGTCGTGTCCTAGCCGTTAGACGATGAGGCCATAGGCATACCTGAAGGCGTGCCAACGCCGCATAATCTAACACCTTTTTGATTTTATTTCAATGGTGTGTTACATTTGCTGGGCTTTTGGGCGGTTAGCTCAGTTGGTAGAGCATCCCCTTGACGTGGGGAGGGTCAGAGGTTCGAGTCCTCTATCGCCCACCAAATTCTGCTTCGCTCCATTACTTATGGAAGAGCAAATACAATCTATAATTCAATCTATTGAACGAAAAGCTGCATCGGGTACGTGGCGTTTTTCAGACGAACTTGGTACTGACCCTAATGACCCAGAAGATACGATTGCCTCGTGGCATTTGGACTCTAATGCTGCGCGTTTTTTGTATGATTTGGTAGTGCGCATACGCCCTCAGGATATCCTTGAGCTTGGTACGGGTGTCGGTTATTCGGCGCTTTGGCTTGCGGCTGCGGCAACAACCTATGGCGGACATATTGATACTGTTGACTACAATGATAAAAAAATACTTGTTGCGAAAAAGCATATGAACGATGCCGGACTTGATGCCGTCGTAACAATTAATCATCAGCGTATTGTTCCCTTTATTCAAAATGCAACAACCCAATACGATTTAGTTTTTATGGATGCTGATAAACACCACTATCAAGAATATTTGGATACCCTGTTTCCGAAAGTCGCTGACGGGTGCCTGTTTGTGATAGATAACGCGCACAATTTTAAAGACCGCATGGTTGATTTTTTCGATGCCTGTAAAAAGCATAATTTACATACAAAAGAATTATCAATTGGAAACGGATTGTACATTGCCTCCAAGAAACCGGTTGATTTTATAGGGTAATTCTTATCCTGATGATATACTGGACGCATGAGCCAAAAACCGCTTAATCCCTGGATCTGGAGCCTGTATGATTTTGCCAATTCATTTGCCTCGATCATTGTGTCGTTTTACTTTTCGCTTTTTGTTGTAACCTCGCTTGGGCGCAGTGATTTATGGGTCAGTGCACCTGTTGCGCTTACTACTGTGTTACTTGTATTGACCCTTCCCTTTTTTGGTTCAATTGCTGATCGGATGAAGCGCTACAAGCCGACACTTGCGTTAACGACCATAATTGCCATTGCGGCATTATTTAGCTTAGGGGTGTTTGCAGCACTGTCATTGCATCATCCCTGGATGTTTATTTTTGTCTTACTGTTTTATTTTTTGTTTCAGTATTTTTATCAGGCAGCTTTTGCCTTTTATATGCCCTTCATGCAAGAACTGTCCAAAAAGCACGAACGCAGTTTTGTGGCATCGATTGGGTTAGCTGCCGGACAATTAGGTAATGTAGTAGCGCTATTGATTGCAGTACCCTTTGTTGAATCAGGTATCCATTTTGCGGGTACTACTGGCATACCGCTGGTGTTTTGTTTCGGTGCAGTGATGTTTTTCATTTTATACATCCCCTTTCATCTTAAATTTCGTGAACCCAATGAACACAGCGCCGAATTTTATCAATACATTCCAAAATCAATCAAAGAACTTTTTACCCATTTGCTTGAGCTGCGCAAATATCCCAATGTGCTACGCTACCTGATCGCCTATTACTTTTTTGCAGATGCTATTTTGACCCTGCAATTATTTGCGTCACTGTATCTTGAAAAAATTGGATTTTTGGCCACCAAGGGAATGACATATGCATTCGTTGTCGGACTTATCATGGCAGTAGTTGGGGCATTGATTACTCCTTGGTTTGCCAGAAAAGTTGGTAATCTAAAGAAAGCACTAAGTGGTGTATTGCTTTCGTGGTCAGTGCTACTGCTGTTGTTAGTAGTTGCCAAGACTCATTGGCAGATGGTGATCATTGTAGGGCTTAACGGACTTGCATTCGGAATGTTGTTCGCCCTTTCGCGCATCATGTACTCAAAAATCATTCCCGCTGACCAACCGGCAAAATATTTCGGACTGTACGTATTGTTTGAACGTTTCGCCTCGGTACTTGGCCCATTAGTATGGAGCGGCGGCGTGGCGGTGTTTATTTTTACTGGCGAAATCACCAAGTACCGCATTGCTACCGCCTTGTTGGCGATCATGGTGTTAATTGCATACGCTATTTTCCGCACAGTGAAGGAAGAATATCATTCATAGCACAAACTCTTGAATTATTTAAAAAGCATGGTATATACAATGTATGCGCATACTTGCTATTGAAACAAGCTGCGATGATACCTCGATCGCATTAATCGAGGGCAATCCTTTGGTGCAACCCCTATCTTTTACGGTGCATGCCCATGTTACGTCATCACAAAAAATCCATGCCGAATACGGAGGCGTATACCCTGCCAAGGCAAAAGAAAAGCATGTCGAAGTCATCGTACCTCTTATCCTGAAAGCGCTTCATTCTTTGGTCGTACCTCATCATGGGCAACCTGAAGCAGTTTCATTGCGACTTAACCTTGCACAACATTTTACCCACGAGCCGCCATTGGTAGATGCCATATGGGGCTTATTTGCTCAATATCCCGTAGCGCCTATCGATGCGATCGCGGTCACCTATGGCCCTGGTCTTGAGCCTTGTTTGTGGGTTGGGGTGAATGTTGCTCGGGCATTGACAATGCAATGGAATATTCCTTTGATTCCAATCAATCATATGGAAGGCCACACATTGTCGGCATTATTTTCCAAAGAAAAACCTACTTCCAATCACGCGGTACTGAAACCGCTTGCGTACCCCTCGCTTGCTTTGCTGATTAGCGGCGGACACACGCAGCTGGTACTTCTTAAAGCTCCGCTGCGATACGAAATCGTAGGCACAACTGTCGATGATGCTGTTGGTGAAGCGTATGATAAAGTTGGACGCATGCTTGATCTTCCTTATCCGGGTGGTCCGCAGGTTGCAGCTTTAGCTGATGAATATCGCGATGCTTTTCGCAACCGGGATTCATTGTTAAAGAATCTGTTTCCTCGCCCAATGCTTCATAGCGGGAACTTTAATTTCTCTTTCTCGGGACTCAAGACTTCGGTTATGTATTATATTCGCGATATGCAGCGTTCAGTGCTTGATCGTACCGATAAACAGCGTTTGTCCTATGCGTTCGAATCCGCATTAAGCGAGGTACTTGCCGAAAAGACGCGCACTGCTATCCAGCAGCTAGGAGTCAAGGCGCTTTTGTTGGGTGGAGGTGTTGCCTGCAATCGTCATCTGCGTCGCAAATTTACCCATGTGACTAACGACGAGCATGTGGACTTGTATTTACCTGAATTCGAAATAACTACTGATAATGCGCTTATGATCGCGCTTGCGGCATTTTACCGACTTTCACTTATCCCTTTGCAAGAGTTGGCAGTTGATCCTTTGCAGGTAAAAGCTAACGGGAATCTTAAGCTTGAATAGTGTGGTTGTGTAATGTGCTTTATTTTGTTACATTTTGATGCATATGCGCAAAGAACCCCCAGAGAAATATAAGAAGCCCTATAATGCTGCCGAATACGAAAAAACCATCTACGAACAATGGGAATCATCAGGAGTCTTTAATCCTGATATCTGCGTAGAAAAAGGCTACACCAAGCCAGACGCAAAGCCTTTCACTATAATCATGCCTCCGCCAAATGCTAATGGGCATTTACATGTTGGGCATGGCCTTTTTGTGACGCTTCAGGATATTATGACCCGATATCGCCGCATGCGCGGCTTTAAGACGCTATGGGTACCTGGGGCTGACCATGCGGGTTTTGAAACTCAGATCGTCTACGAAAAGAAACTAGAGAAAGAGGGACGATCTCGCTTTGAAATGTCACGCGAACAGTTATATGAAGAGATCTATAATTTTACAATCGAGAATAAAAAGCACATGGAAGACGAAGTGCGGCTTCTGGGTGCTTCGTGTGATTGGTCTCGTGAAAAGTTTACGCTCGATGATGATGTTGTTTTAGAGACACAAAACACCTTTAAGAAAATGTATAAAGAGGGGTTAGTATACCGCGGAGGGCGTATTGTGAACTGGTGTTCAAAACATCAAACTTCACTGTCTGATGTTGAAACCGAAAACAAGGAAGAGACGACAAGGTTTTATTATTTTAAATACGGGCCATTTACAATCGGTACTGCGCGTCCTGAAACAAAATTCGGTGATAAGTACGTGGTCGTGCATCCAGATGATCAACGGTACACTCAGTATAAGCATGGTGATAAATTAACGGTCGAATGGATTAATGGCCCCATAGAGGCGACGGTCATAAAAGATACTGCGATCGATATGGAATTTGGCACAGGCGCCATGACAATTACTCCATGGCATTCAGCTATCGACTTCGAGATTGCTGAACGGCACGGTTTGGATAAGGAACAGATCATTGATGAACGCGGAAAGCTTTTACCTATTGCAGGTGAATTTGCTGGAATGAAAATTGCCGATGCTCGTGAAAAAATCGTTGAGAAATTGGCAGCAAAAGGGCTTGTTGAAAAGATTGATGAAAAGTACGTTCATAACAAGAAGGTATGCTTTAAATGTACTACCGCCATTGAACCGCAGATAAAAGACCAGTGGTTCGTGAAAATGCGTCCGCTTGCCGATCTAGCACTTAAGGCAGTGCGCGATGAAAATCAGATCACCTTTTATTCCGAAAATTACAGAAAAATATTCACCTATTGGATGGAGAATACCATTGATTGGAATATCTCGCGTCAAATTGTTTGGGGTATTCCTATTCCCGCCCAAGTTTGTACGCAATGCAATACTGGATTCATCGATAAAAATCCAGGCTCTGACACCTGCGAGAAATGTGAGGGGGCCCTTAAACAAGAAACTGATACTTTTGATACCTGGTTCTCCTCAGGCCAATGGCCATTGTTTGCATTGGGCTACCCTAATTCCCCGGATATGCAGAATTTTTACCCAACGGACGTAATGGAAACTGGACATGACCTTATTTTCAAGTGGATACCGCGTATGGTTATCTTTGGGTTATACCTTACAGGTAAAGTTCCCTTCACTGAAGTATACATGCATGGGTTGGTAAATGACGCTTCGGGGCAAAAAATGAGTAAATCGAAAGGCAATGTCATTAGTCCAGTTACGATGATTGAGAAATACGGCGCGGATGCCATGCGTATTGCCCTTACGGTAGCAAATCCTCCGGGGTCTGATATGGCACTTTCCGAAGAACGTATTAATGGCTACAAGAAATTTGGCAACAAACTTTGGAACATCACGCGCTTTGTGCTTGAGTCAACTGAAATTGAGCATCTTGATACTCCCGAGTTTTATTCTGTCCGCGATACACAGGTAATCGAGGAATTTATGGCGCTTAAAAAAGAACTGCTTACTGAAATGGATGAACATAAATACTATATTGTTTCTGAAAAGATCTATCATTATATTTGGCATGAATTCGCTGACAATTTGATCGAGGAAAGCAAAACAATATTTAAGGATCATGCTGTTGAAGAGATTGAAAGTCGCAAAAAACTTTTGATTACCCTGTTGCGAGAATGCGTAAAGCTGCTTCATCCGTTTATGCCATTTATTACTGAGGCAATTTGGACCGATATCAAAAAGGCTTCAGAGTCGATGCTAATTGTACAAAAAATATAAATTCCTAAGTATTCCGAGAGGGTACTTCATGATATAATAATCCCGTAATGGATAATCTGTCGATCCAATCCTTGCTCATCGGCGTTATTACGGGCTTTGTGCCCACGTTTTTTTGGCTCTATTTTTGGCTAAAAGAGACCGAAGAGATCCACTACCCCCTTCCTCTTGTATTGATGGTGTTTTGCCTGGGCGGAATCGGGGTTTTCATGGCGATTCCTTTGCAGTCAGCATTATCATCGCTGTTTGCCTACAAATCGCTTTCCTATCTTATGACGCTTGCATGCGTCGAGGAGGTCATAAAGCTGTTGTTGGTGTGTATTGCAGTGCCGCGCATTTTGGCACCTAAGCTGGCAACAGAATCGGCGGTATTCCTGGTAAGCTGTGCGCTTGGATTTGCAGCCGTTGAAAACACCTTATTTTTGCTTAATCCTGTTTTGCATCAAAACATAAACCTTACCTTGGTTACAGGTAACCTGCGATTCCTTGGTTCGACTATTTTGCATGCGATTACTGCTGGCTTTGTGGGTATCGGACTTGGTTTGGCTTACAATGAATCTTTTTTCAGTAAGCTGCTACATATGATTACGGGTTTTGCGCTTGCAGTAGCATTGCACGGACTCTTTAATTACTTTATAATTAAGAACGATACAAAAGTGACCTTAACGACGCTTGGCGTTTTGTGGGCGCCTACATTAGTAGTCATTATCATTTTCGAATCATTGAAGATGGTGCATCACCAATTCCGGCGCACGGCACTATCTCGATAACAAAGATCTATGAGAAAAACATCATTCTTCGAGCGGCTTTCAGGGGCGATCAAAATGAACGATCGATATGGTTACAGCAAGGGTGACGATGTGCAGGAATTCGATCAGGATGGTTATCCTATGAGCGATAATGACCAGCCGGTATCAGATGACCGCGTGACTGCCGGAAACGAGGTCGGCGAATTATCCATAGATCTAATTGATCAAGGTGATTCATTTGTTATTTTGTCATTTATTGCCGGTGTTTCAAAGCACGACTTAGATATCGAACTTTCTCGACAGTCAGTGTATTTGCATGGCGAACGATTGATGCCAAATGACATTTCCCCTACCCAAACCTTTACCCAAGAGCTGTACTGGGGCCAATTTGAACGAACTATCAATCTTCCTGATGAAGTGGATATTGATCGCGCTTTTGCTTCTGAAGAGCACGGCTTGCTTGTGTTGACACTTCCAAAGGTTGATAAACACCGCAAGGCAAGTGTTAAGGTAAAACGCGCTGGAGAGGCATAGTAAACTAAAAACACCCCGTACGGGGTGTTTTTAGTAAGGTGTGTGCTCGGGGGCGGACTCGAACCGCCGACCTATCGCTCTTCAGGCGAGCGCTCTAACCAACT
>CAYZZD010000028.1:0-7213 GCA_964482675.1 uncultured Candidatus Saccharibacteria bacterium | reverse complement strand
ACCTTTCCTAATCTGAATCGTTCCTTGATTTTCATGCGTTCATATTCAGTGAACACGCCACGCATTTTCTGCATAATTTTATCCTCATCAGTTTTAGCTTGTGGGATGGTTACGAACAAAACTTCGATCTGCAATTCCTCCAACTCTTCTATCACGACTTCCTGCCATGCGCCGCGCCGCGCGAGACGATCCGGATCGTATACCAGAACAGCTTCCCAGTTTTTCTTCTTTGCATCCATGCGCAACTGGTCCAATGCCGGACGGGCCAGAATATCACCACTCCAACCCTCGTCAAGATATTCTTGCACGATAATATAGTTATTCTTTTGAGCGAATTCTCGAACTGCTGAAAGCTGTGTTTCAATGGTCCTCTCGTTTTCTTGGTTTGAGGTTGAAACACGACCATATACCGAAACTAATTTTGTTGGTTTTTGTTCCATAGTTAGCTTGTCTTATGTTTCTTCAAAAACTTCTCGACCTCACTTTTAGGACTACGGAGTAGCGCAGTCGTGCCTTCGCCGAACTTATAGCCTTTTAATTCACCACTTTGAATCCACCTATCCACAGTGCGCTGATGGACCCGAAGCAGCTTTGCAACCTCGTCTCGTGTGTAAAATTCCATATTTTTATCATACTCCTAATTGTCTATAATTGTCAATTTATACAGACACTCGCCTACGGTGAAATATCGTCATTACCGTCAGAACTGTCCATAAGCGTTAATTGAGTAGGCGACTGAATGGTGTTCTTTTTAATCTTTTGAATATGGATATATCGCTCCGTTCCAGTTGTACTAATTACGACTGAATAACCCATCTTCTTCAAGGGTGTACTCAATTCATTCAGCCTACGCGAAAGCGCATTTGCACCTTTTGGCCAATATTTTTCACGAGTATCAATATCATTGAAGTCAGCATGGCTTTTGAGTTGAAGCATGAGCTGTGACGGCGTATCACGCCACTCATCCCTACCCTCCATGAATGTGACAATAGCAGTAGCTACGATATTATCATTCAAGAGCATCTCTGTCTGACGCACAATATTTGTCTGATATGCAGACAGGAAATCTTCTTGCGTATATCCTAACGCTTCAGCAATAGCACAACCCCATACTGCAAAATCTGCCATACGCGGAAGACGCTCTGTTTTAATTGCAGGCTGTAGTTTTTTTGCTTTTACAAGCGCATCAAATACGCCACCCAAAATAGAAGGAATATCGGCTTGAAATGCAGCCTTAATTTTTTCTTCTGATTTCTTATTCGCATCGTCAATTCTTTCAAGTTCAATAAGCAAACTCCGATCAAGCAGGTCCGGTTTTGTTGCAACAAGATTGATACCATTGATTCCGATGCAGCTCATAAGGTTATAAATAATATCGTCATCGTCCGTGAAAAGTTCACGCTTCGAGAAACCGCTCCCAGTGATAGCCTTGCACAGGTCATCTGATTGCGCCTCTGAAATGTATGAAACATTGTCGAAAAACAGAAATGTATGGTGGGCCAAAGCCTGGATCAGTTCCTTACTGTTATCAGGAAGCCCTACCACATCAATAATCGAAGGATCAATCAGCCATCGCAGCAATTTAGACAAAGTTGATTTTGAAGAGCCGTGCGAACCGAAAACAATCAAAATAGGATGCGGGAAATCTGGAATGAAGCAACTCACAAGAAAGACCATGAGCAGTAACCGATGCTGCTCATTGGTGATATTCATGTATTTCAGAAACAGTTTAGGATCACCGTTTTTCTCGGGCAACACTTGGGCTTTATGATGACTGAATCGCTTAAACAAGATCGGCGGCTCATCAACAATATCCCAACTATCCGGACCAATTTTTACAGCTTGCCAACCAGGGTTTGCAAGATCATACCAGAGGTCTCCATCTCGCCAAGCAGTGCGATTGTACAGCTTATATTCTTGACCTTCGTAACACGCATTGGCTTCAAGAACAGACAAGATGTTTTTCATCATCTCTGAAGAAACCGGTTTTTTATGTTTCTGCCAAATATGATTTGAAAGCCACCTCTTTACACTTTTTCCCTTACAAGACCACAGTTCTCGATGTCCTGATACCTTGAATGAAACATATCCATTTCCTTTATCATCATGGAACAAAACAACATCATCACGACTAACGATTGATTCGATGAGATTTTTTGATTGCAGTGACCCATCCTCCTTTTCAGGCGGATAAATTTTCGATGCCGCTTTAGCCGCGGCCTTATAATCTCCTGCATGATTAAGAAGCGTGAAAACATGGAATTTCGAATATCCCCTATTAGGCGCGAATGGCGAAGCTGATGACGAGAACACATACAACATCGGGTACCCGTCATGATTAGTGGTGGCAGAAATTCCTTCACCTTTAGTTTTTCCAGGACGACGCCAGTGGTCGCTCGATTCTTCCACCCATCCGTGAGGTTCTAGGATTTCTTTCCATGACGCCAACTGATTAAGCCGATCGCCAGGTCGATCAGAAGAAATACTATTTGTTTTTTCTTCATATTCCGTTGCGGGTTCGTCCTCGATCTCGTTGAACGTTCGCAAAATGTCGATGAATTCTTCGTGGACTTCATCACTGACTAGAGGAAGATTCAACAAACTCCCATTAGTACTTGCATAGCCGGGCGACGGAGGAATAAGCGCGTATGCGCCCTCACTTCGAATTTCAGCCGTAACTACAATTTCTTCTTTTCCTGTTTTCGTACTGTACTCAGTTCGCCTTGCAATTTTCATTGTCAGTTGAGGCGTTTGAGTACGATACCTAAGATGCGTACCGTTATTGCGAGTGCTATTTTTATAGCATGTATCTACAATATCCTTCTGGTCTTTTGAAAGTCTTGCATACCACATATCATATAACCCTTCATGGTGTTTTTCGTCAAAATCCAAAGTAACAAGATTATCCGATACGGCTCCGCCTGCAACGCCCCAAGATTCAATTCCTGCATTGATCCAAGTATTTACCTCATCAGATTTTGGCAGCCTCACAAGCAAATCATGCTTTGATCCCAAAATTCCATGCGGCCTTTTTTCTCCACTGGCAACAGGGATAACAGATAACCCACTCGCAACGAGTTGGCGAATATAGTCATTATTATTTTCCATGAACGATAGTTACATTAGTTTTATAATTTTTTGATACGCTCTCAAAAAGCACATCATAGATGCTGTTTAACCGTCTTGCAGAATCCTCTGGATCTGTTTCGACAATGCTATAAATCACTTCTGGTTCGTTTTTAGAAGATGACCTAGCATCCGATTTTGTCTTCTTTTCGAGAGACATATTAAAATGTAAAAAACCTTTTCAGTACCCTACACAGCTCGTTCTTCCGTGTTGAGCACTGAAAAAGCTTTTTGCCTTCCGAACGAGAAGTGTAAACAAAACCACCGCCTTGCAGCGGTGGTTTTACTATCCATATTTTATTTTTCCATAACAGAAAAAATTGGGCGGGATAATAAACAACCACTTTTTGCAAGTGATATTTATTACCTCGGCCCAAGTTTTTTCAAGTACTCTGTATGCGTGAATATTATTTTCTGGAGTGGAAAATAATGACAGGAAAGATCGGATCACGATCGTGCGACATACACAAAGCATTTCAAAACCTAGTCCATTTTATAGCGCCCGCAATGCCTGCCTTCTCAACGACTACGGCATCTCGGTACACTATTTCGTTACATGCTTATCCGCGAAATTTTGATTACGGATTTTCTTAACACAGCTACCAGACTGTGACGGTCTAAACAATGCCTGCCTTTCGGCAACGAAACGGTGGTTTTTGAGTTGAAAGGTTCTTTTACGGAGAACAGTTTATACAAACCTCAAAGAATTGTCAATTTATTTTATTCCGCTCCCGATATTGGAATAAAAATATCTTCTTGACCCATAAAATCCAATATCGCCTCAAGGGCGAGCAAGGTTTCCTTATCTCGACTGCTATTCACATCTTGAATGCAAATTTTTAAAACACGCGGCCCGATTGATACCCAATATTTTTTCAGATATTTAGTTACGATCCCAACAAGAATTTTTGTTAGTTTTTCTTTTCGAGCTGTATCAGCAGAATCATAAAAATCAAATTTTTGATTAGGATAAATATCGCATTCTATTGAGTATTGATATTGCGGATGTTGATCGGTACGAAGCACATCAAATCGGCACGGTATCGGTCCGTAACAAGTATCTATCGCTATAGAAAAAAATTTATATTTTTTTAATGTTTCAATTTTTCCAAAAATTGCATCGCGCAGTTTTCTAGCGTCTGCTTTTAAAGATTCTGAACGAGTCATAAGCAAACGAGACCGTACCATTTATCTGGTAAAATGGCAAATATTTTGTTATGATTTAGGCAGCTAAAATTATGAAATTGAAACCGTCCAAGAAACAGATGAATTACGCGCGTGGAAGAACAAATCCCACGAAGACGAAATACCAAGTCGCTATTGAGGCGGGTTTTTCTCCTAGTACCGCACGTGTTCCGCAGCTCATCGAAAATAAGATCGGTTTCAGTCTTGCTATGGCTCAACTCGCCGGAGAAGCCGGAAACGCTGTTATGAAAGCCTATCATGAACTAAACAGGCGAGACCTTTCCCAAGAAGATACCAAGACAATTCTTTATTCCATTGACACACTTTCAAAAGCCTTTGAACGATTCATACCAAAAGAACCAAAGGAGGAAAAACCAAACCGATTACGGGAAGTACTACTTGATTTTCACAGTAAAAAGGCGGCTAAATAGCTGATCCCCTCCATGCTGGGCTGGGGATTTTTTAGTTCCATTTTGGACCCAAATTTGCTATGCTATTTGTACAAGTAAATAGGCAGTAGCCTAAACCTTTGGCGACAAAGGCATGGTGAAATACACCCAAGTCCAGTAACGACTAAAAAACCCATCAGATGGGGGTTTGTCGTTACTGGCCGGATTTGGAAACGAATCCGAGCGGCGAAAGCTGCTACCTCATGTGGTGGGCTTTTTGCTTGAAAATTATTCGGATTAACTACAAAAAAATGTTCAAAAATCCATTTTCATTTGATGGCCGCATACGGCGAACTGAATACGGCATCAGTTTTATTATTTTCATATTAGTTACTGCGATTCTTGGTTCCGTAGCCGAAAGCAACGGTATTCTTTACCTGCTTTATATCCCCCTCTACTGGTTCACGTGGGCACAAGGCGCGAAACGTTGCCATGATTTGGGACATAACGGATGGTGGCAAATAATTCCCTTCTATTTCTTTTTCCTTATTTTTGAAGATGGCCATCACGCAGAAAATGAACATGGAAAAAATCCGAAACATCACCCGGAAGCCGGCCAAAAACCTCCTGAAAAAGTACAATAATTATGAAAAATTATCTTACTAAATTCATACTCTTAGCGATGATCGTCTTGGTCGGAATTCCTGTGATCGCATCTGCGTCTTGGTGGAATCCTTTGACATGGTTTCAAAAAGATAAGATCGAGCAACCGATATCAAGCCTACCCATTACTGAAGAGGCTCACCAACCGATACCAACAGTCGCACCTAAACCGAAAACTGGAGTAAAAGAAGCCACTATTTCAGATACGGAAACTTGGCAAGCCTATTCAACATGGTTTCAAAAAAATATAACTATTCCAGAATATTCCGAAAGACTAAAAAGAACTCTCGCTGTTTGCGATGAGATCGAGAACATTTTCAAGCCCGCATATCCCTCGTTTAAAAAATATCCTTATTGTTCAGATGGCACAAATTCGGACGGAACGACAAAAAAATCTTATCTTGAAGCGATTCAAAATTCACGAACATCAAAGAGCGCCACTTTGAAAGCATGGGAATCAGTACTGCAATTCGAACAATTTCAAAAGTTGAATACGACACCCGAAAAACCTTTAGGCTCAATTCCTGTCCAGTGTCCGGCTGGATATACCTGTGCAGGGCAACGAAACAGTAATAATCAGCCTGCTGCAAGTAATCCGGCACCTACGATTATTTATATAAACCACACGCAGTATCAGCCAAGCCCTACCATACCGCAGCCACAAGGCCCAAATTGCGCGAATTATGCCGTGGAAAAAGAAAATCAAGACGAATACTACGCACAGCACGGCAATCTGTTTTCTAGCGCAAGAGCATCAGCAGATGCAGCATTAAAAGCTAAGTATACAGGCTGTTTCTAATCTAAAATTATGCAGATATTTCTTGGTGTGATAGTAGTCCTCTGGTTCGTTATGAAAATTGCGAACTCTAAATATGTAAGCCTTACAGGGAGAAATCTTTGGGAGTAGGTACGGGATACCCCCTTGCACGAGGGGTGGGGTGAAAGAAGAAAAAAGGGTACCCATGGCTTTGCGATCAGATCGAAATTTTATCAAAAAATTAACAACCACTATGCCAAACATCAAAACCGAATCGCGTAAATATGAAATTGGGGTATTTGTGTTTATCATTGCTGTTCTTATAGCTGCTTTTTTCTTGGGACACAACAAAACACAGACAACGCTTCCAGTAACAATACTCCCTACGAGTGATGGAATAGAAGGATCAGGAATGTATGCCGACAGATATCCCCAAAATATATCAGTGACTGCCCCGAAGAAAATATATGATCAGCTGGCCGCTTATGGAACAGCGTACCAAGTGCGACTTGCACCCAAATTATGGACGGGCGACGGCGGTTCAGGCGTTGATGGAGGATCATCAATTTATTTATACCCTCTTGGAGGTTCTATGAAGTTTGGACCACATATTTTCTATCGCGGAATACCGGCTTGCATAGGCTGTATGGTAGATGCGGCCGCTCCGTTTTTCTCTAGTGCTACAAGTAGTTACAATGAATCCGTGAATCAGGGGTATAGCAATGAAATTACCATTCCGACAGGTCTTCAAGTTACTCCAATCTCAAAAACCCTTATCACCTACACCCTCCCAAATAAGAACGGGCTTTTGACCCACGGAGTCGTTTATTATAATCCCGGCAATGATACTATTGATCCATATTTCACAAGCGCAGAATTTGTACTGCCTGAAAACCAAACGAGTTTGGCTGATTTTCTATCTAAAGCATTTATCGAGGATAAAAAGCTCCAGTAAAGCTCTCCATGGTATAATGACATCATGTCAGTAGGCCCATCCCTTATTTTTGATAAATCAGCATTGCAAATGCTAAGCGCCGACGAGTCCATGTGGCTTGAAAGTTTTTTCATTTCCAACATCACGCCACTGTTTTTC
>CAYZZD010000027.1:0-7311 GCA_964482675.1 uncultured Candidatus Saccharibacteria bacterium | reverse complement strand
ATCTTTGCGTGTTAGAAGCGCCTGCGTGGTCGCATGACGAAGGCGTTCGATATCTTCATTGATGCTGGCATCTTTCTCGATAAACGTATCTGTCGCCACCACGTATGCTTCGGGCTGATAGTAGTCGTAGTAGGATACAAAGTAGTGGACCGCATTATCAGGAAAAAATTCTTCGAACTCTTGCGCCAGCTGCGCGGCAAGCGTCTTATTGTGAGCGATCACCAATGTCGGCTTTTGGATGTTATTGATGATATTAGCCATCGTAAAGGTTTTACCCGAACCAGTTACACCTAAAAGAGTCTGACGGTCCATACCTTTTTGCAGGCCTTCAGTTAACGCCGAAATAGCCTTAGGCTGATCACCGGCAGGCTTGTAGTCGCTTTTAAGTTTGAAATTACCAAACATCTTACTACTCTAGCAGTACGCTTGATTTATATCAACCAATCAAAAAGCCCAAGGAATTTCCTTAGGCTTTTCTTTTTCGCCTTGGTTCATCACTTCGGCATTTTTTAGCTATTTTGGCTTTATTACATGTATGGCTTTTTAATCGCCGAGGTTGCTATCCTCTTATGCTCGCTATGGTCTAGATGCCCATACCATTCATATCTGAACTATGTTTGCATCCTCCACTTATTTACCTCACACGCGGACTGGTGAGTCGATGTGCAGTATTCGCTTTTTCATCTTTTGTCATACTAACATATATATGGAGGTATGTCAATTAAGCTTGGTAGTATAGATTGTCTTGAATTCCTGCGAAAATTGTTCGAATCTGTCATTATTTATGGCCTGACGTATATCATTCATAAGGTTCTCAAGAAAATAAATATTGTGAACCGATGCTAATGTTGCGGCCAGCATTTCTTTTGATCGATATAAGTGCGACAAATAGGCTTTAGTGAATCGCTTACACGTACTGCATACGCAATCCGCTTCTAGTGGAGTGAAATCAGAAATATATTCCGAATTTAGTAAGTTCATCCGGCCCTTTTTTGTAAAGACTCCCCCATGGCGCGCATGGCGTGTCGGAATAATGCAATCAAACGTATCACACCCAACCGCAACGCCATCCAAGATATCAAGTGGTTCTCCGATTCCTAATAGGTGGCGCGGTTTATTTTCAGGCAAGCTGTCGGTCACCGCTTTTACGGCAACAGGAAGATCATCCTTGGTAAATGATCCACCAATACCAAAACCGTCAAATTGGGCACCAGTACTTGTTTTCATTTCGGCTAACGTAGTTGCTGAAAGTTTTCGCAAGTCTTCGTATTGCCCGCCTTGCACTACCGCAAACAATGCTTGTACATTTTCTGGATCAAGTTTTTCGTGCGCTTCAAGCGATCGCAATGCCCATGCGTGCGTTCGATCAAGCGCTTGCCTCTGGTATTCTTTCGATACCGTAGGACTTGTACATTCATCAAATGCAAAAATCATATCAGCGCCAAGCTTCCACTGAATTTCCATCGAGCGTTCGGGGGTAAACCGATGCGACGAACCATCTTTGTGTGATTTAAACGTAACTCCATCGTCATCAATTGTAACAAGACTTGGTATGTCTTCATCAGTTGGTGAATGCTCGGCAACTTCCCCTTTAGCGACCTTTGAAACACCTTTACCAAACGCAGCACCAAGTGAAAAAACCTGAAAGCCGCCGCTGTCAGTCATAGTTGGTCCGCTCCAGCCCATAAATTTTCCAAACCCACCTGCTTTAGCAACGATATCTTCGCCGGGTTCCAAATAGAGATGATATGTATTTGCCAATACCAACTGGGTCTTTGTATCGCTTAAAAAGGAAACATCAACGGCTTTTACATCTGCTTTCGTTGCAACCACAGCAAATGCTGGCGTAAGGACAGATCCGTGAGGGGTTTCGATTGTCCCTAAACGAGCGGCACTGTGTGCAGATTTTTTGTGTACAGAAAATGAAAATTGGTTTGCCATAGTTAGGCCGCTATTACACAAACTGCCTGTAATGCATTTTGCGAGAGCGTTGTCTTGATAACCACTTGTTTCATCGGACTTTGCGGAGTGTCATGGATATTAACCACTGTTCCAACTTTATGTATCCGTCCACCAACTGCAATAGTGATAGTTTCACCCATAGATACCACAGTTTGTTTCGGTGTCTCCGCAATAAGTGTCTCGTTCCCCTTTCCTACGGCCTGAATAAGCGTTTTATCAGCAGTATACACGGAAAGATTTTTTCCTGATGCAAACACGGGATCAAGTTCAAACTGCATGGCATTTTTTTGAACAGTTCCCAGAAACGATCCCCCGTCTGCCAAAAACACGTTCCCTGCGGTAAGATTTTTTGTCTCAGATGAAAAATCAAATACTAGCGCACTTTTTGCATTCACGCTGGCATCGTACGGAATAGCGACATACGCTCGAACTCCTTCACTGCAAGCAGATTGTTTTGACAATGGAGCCGCATATACAATCTTTTGAACACCAAACACAATTCGAACAAGTGCAGCAGTACCAACTTGCACGATCGGCGCCAAGAAAACAAAAAGCACCGTACATGCAACAAGCCATGCAAAGGCGCCTCCATATTTATATGCTGCTGATTGAGGTCTAGATCTGTACATAATCCTCCTGAGTAACCAAGTGCTTATAGAGTTCAAAATGTTCCAACACCAACCCGGCACCACGGGCTACTGCTGCTAATGGATCGTCCGCGACTACCACACTGATACCTGCTTCTTGCTTTAGCAATGTCGGAAAACCACGAAGCAATGCGCCGCCGCCGGCCACCATAACTCCACGCTGCATTATGTCACCTAAAATTTCCGGCGGTGTCGTCTCAAGAACTTCCTTTACTGCATTCACAATCAAATGTGCTGACGGTAAAATAGCTTCGCGAATATCCGTATCGGTTACCAAAATTTCTCGCGGTAGACCGGTTAATAGATCACGACCCTTAACATGGGCTTCTGCATATTCGATGTGCATAACATTACCGATGGCGATCTTAAGGTCTTCTGCCGTCTTTTCGCCGATCAGCAACTTATATTCATCACGAATATAATTCATAATATCGCCATTTAAACGGTCACCGGCGACACGCAAGTTTTTTGAACGAACGATACCCCCCAACGAAAGGACTGCGATATCAGTCGTACCGCCCCCAATGTCGATGATCATTGAACCAACAGCGTCATTTACCGGCAGACCAACACCAAGCGCTGCAGCCATCGGTTCCTCGACAATATAAACTTCGCGCGCACCAGCCGCCTTAGTAGCGTCATACACCGCACGGTGCTCAACATTAGTGATACCTGAAGGTACGCCAACGACAACTCGCGGTGGAAAAGATTTTGGATGTAGGTCATTTGCCTTGCGAAGCAGGTACGAAAGCATTTCATGAGTGATTTCAAAGTCCGAAATAACACCATCGACCAATGGACGAATTGCCTCAATGTGTGCTGGGGTTCGCCCAAGCATTTCCTTTGCGGCGCGGCCAACTGCAACCACTTGGTCGGTTTTTTTGTTCACCGCAACAACCGATGGTTCAGTAATGACGATTCCTTTACCGCGAATATACACCAGGGTATTTGCAGTACCTAAATCAATACCAATGTCATTGGAAAAGTTTTTTATGATTGATGAAAAAAAGGAAGTCATAATTATGCAAGTCGTGTCACGATTTCCGAAATGGCTACTTTCTCTACTGCGCCAGTTTTACGATTTTTTAGTTCGACGCAATCATCAGCCAATGTTTTTTCACTTACAATTACAATGTAAGGCATGCCCAGCAAGTCAGCATCTTTCAATTTTTCACCGAAGCCGGCATCAATGCGGTCATCCCATAACACTGATACGCCTTTCTCACCAAGAGCGACATACAGTTCGCCTGCTTTTTCATAAGCTGCCTCGCCTAAGCTTGCCAAATGTACCCGAAAGGGCGCAACCGTTTCTGGCCATACAATACCATTCGCATCTGAAAAATGTTCGGCGATAACGCCGACTAATCGACTGATACCAATACCATAGCAGCCCATAATAATTTCCTGATCAATTCCAGAATCGTTTTTGTAACGAACCCCAAGCGCTTCGGTATATTTCGTCTCAAGAGGGAAAATATTTCCAACCTCGACGCCTTTCCGTTCAACAAGTTCGTCCTTGCGCAATCCAATTTTTGCCAGATTTTCTTCTGTATAAATTTCTTTGTTGACTGCAATTTTTTTCGCCTCACTTACATATACAGTATCTTCCCCCATATCGGACAGCGTCTGAAATTCATCACTAAAACGCTTGGTAAAAATACCCCCATCCGCATACGTACGATACGTAATATCGCCGAGACCAAGACGTGCATAGACTTTATGGTAAGCTTCCGCCACTTTCTCGTAAATGGCATCGTGTTCTTCTTGGGTACGAGCAAAGCTGTACATATCTTTCATGACAAATTCTCGGCCGCGCAATAAGCCACTTTTTGCACGCAATTCATTACGAAACTTATTTTGAATTTGATACACCAGAATCGGCAAATCTTTATATGATTGGATATACTCGCCGATTGCATCAACAATTGGCTCTTCGTGAGTAAGACCTACCCCAAGCTCGGTTCCATTCTTCAGGCTTGTCTTAAACCAATTATCCACTTTTTGATCATCCCATCGGTCAGTTTTTTCCCAAATCTCTTTTGGTTGCAGGATGGTCATCATTACCTCCTGTCCATCGACAGCGTTCATCTCTTGGCGAACAATATTTTTAATGTTCTCTAAGACACGCAATCCTAGCGGCAGGTAGGCATAGACTCCAGCCATTTCCTTGTGAATGTATCCGGCGCGGATTAGCAGTTGGGCGTTTTTTGAAACTTCGTCTGCTGGCGCCTCTTTTCGGGTCTTAGTGAAGAGTTTTGTATATAACATATAGAGAATACTACTGATTCTGCACCCTACCGCAAGGCTTGATTTTTATAGATTCTTGGGTACAATGCGTGCGGCGTTCGAAAAGGATCATATTCCTCCTTTTATGTCAAAAAAGGAAACGGGGGCTTAATTATATAACTCTCCCCTGTGCGAGTCGCCAATACACAAGTATGCTTACAGGAGAACAGCTTTTTAATGCAGGTGCACACGTCGGCTATTCACGCTCACGTCGCCATCCTTCAATGGTGCCTTTCATTTTCGCACAGCGAAAACGGTATGACATCATTAATTTAGATATTACCCTAGAACAACTGGCAAAAGCGCATGCGTTTATTGCGGAACTGAACGAGGCAAAGAAGCCAATCTTGGTTGTCGGTGCTAAGCCCGAAATCAAGGCAGTTGTCGAAAAATACGCAAGTCTAGCCGGAATTCCGTACGTCCACAACCGCTGGCTTGGAGGAACATTGACCAATTTTAAAGAAATCAAAAAGCGCATCGATTCACTTGTTGATTTGCGAGCAAAAAAAGACAAAGGAACTTTGGTGTATAAGACAAAGAAGGAACTTCTTATGATCGAGCGCGAAATCGCACGACTAGAACGTAACTTTGCCGGATTGGTAAAGCTTGAACGTATGCCTGGTGCACTATTGGTTGTCGATTCAAAAAAGGAACACATTGCTGTCGCCGAAGCACGAAAAATGGGTATTCCGGTTATCGGCCTTATGAACACTGACGGCGCTATCACTGAAGCCGAATATCCCATTGTCATGAATGATGCTTCAGTATCAGCAGTAGATATCATCCTAAAAGATCTTATCGCTTCGAACGCGTAAGCTCTTTAGATCTTATTAGCTCTTTAACCAATTTTATCCTATGACAATTTCAATGGATCTTATTAAGCAGCTTCGCGAAGAAACAGGCGTTTCGATTGCAAAATGCAAGGAAGCACTTGAGGAGGCACAGGGCGACATTGGCGCTGCGCGCGAAATTCTTAAAGCGTACAGTTCAACTGCAGCTGAAAAAAAATCGGATCGCGCCTTAGGTGCTGGTCGTTTGTTCAGTTATATTCATGCAAACAAACAAGTCGGAACTCTTCTGGAACTTATGTGCGAAACTGACTTCGTTTCAGCAAACGAACACTTCGAACAACTTGGAAACGACCTTGCGCTACATATCACTGCAATGGGGTCAACAAAGGAAGGTATTCTTGAAGAACCATTCGTAAAGAACCCTGAAATGACTATTCAAGCGTTGGTAAACGAAGCAATACAGAAAACTGGTGAACGCATTGATATTGGACGTATCGCGCGCTTCGCTGTAAATCAAGACTAGCTTGTGTTGGGATCCATAGCCCGCTATAATTAACTCTATGGCATATATACCGTATATTATTTTAGCAGTTGCAGGTGTTATTATTTGTTCATTGTTTGTATACGGATACCGCCGCGCACAACGGCTTGGTATAAATCCTAAGGTTCGATCTGTGCGGGAAACAATCGCACAAAGCGTTGTGACAGGTGGCACGTATACTCATCGACAGCTCCATTGGATACTATTACATAGCGTTGAACACATAACACATGCCGTCCATCACGGAACTCAGGCATTGCAGCTAAAAACTCGTGCCTTAATTCGATCTTCTTTCTTCCCCCACAAGGAAGTGACCAATCGAGAATCGCTTCTTCAGGCGCTTATGGAGAAAAAGAAAGCCATTGAAGCCGATTTAGACAATATTTCAAAAAAGAATCAGTAACAGTAGTAGCCAATGCGGCATTCTTGCAAAAGATTGCCGCATTGGGTATACTTTGCGCGCTTTTGTTTTTTGCCGGAATAGCTCAGTTGGTAGAGCAACGGTTTTGTAAACCGTAGGTCGTCGGTTCGAGCCCGACTTCCGGCTCCAGTATAGGGTTAATTTGAAGAAGTGGTCGCATTTGCAGCGGCCGCTTTTTCTTTTAGGGCTTTTTGCTCTGTTGCTTGCAAATCCTTTTTATATTGCTCTTTTAGTGAAGTTGGAACTAAGGCATCCAAAGAAGTAGCCTCAACTAAGCCAGTAACCTTTTTCTTACCCTGAACAATAAGTGTCGGAGTTTCAGTTACTTTAAATACAGAGACGAGGGTTTGCACAGCACTGGTATCTAAGCCTGTATCAAATGAATAGACACGGACAAATGGATATTTCTCTCGTAATGCTGTTAGCAATGCCCCCTCGGCCTTACAATCATCGCAGTTTTGATTATAAAAATAAAGGATTGTCGCAAATTGCTCACCGCACTTCTCGGTGATTTGCTTAGTAAGCAAATAGTCTTTAATTTGCAGCAACGAGTAGTATTTTTTTAACTGAACGACTTCTTCTGAGTTTGCCGGCTGATGTTCTTCCATATAGGTTAAGCGATCCCCCAAACTTGCCATTTCAGTAAGCAGTAAATCAGGCGCA
>CAYZZD010000026.1:0-7666 GCA_964482675.1 uncultured Candidatus Saccharibacteria bacterium | reverse complement strand
CGATATTATTGCCGCGTCTCCTGATGACACTTGCGATACTTTTGGATTTTATGCAACCGAATCAGGTACTACGATGCGTACAATTTATGCACTTGATAACGGTGTGATTACTGTGTTTATGGATGATGGTATACAGACTGATCCAATTGCGGTTACCCCAAGTGAAATCACTATCAGTAAACTCTCGTTTACCTTGGTAGGAAATAGTCCTGGTGACGAACAGCCCTATGTAGTTATTCGTATTGATGGAACCGTAAACCAAGGTGACGACCAAAGCGCATTTTCACTTCAAACTACCGTTGATCAGCGTTTTCCTGATACCACGGCCTAATAATATGAATCAACTAAAAGATATAAATCGAAATCCTGGATTTACACTCATTGAAGCTCTCGTGGCAATTTTAGTGTTCACTTCGGCGTTGATTATTTTTGGCACCATGCTTTCTCGCGGACTTTCTTCTATTGCAAATGCACGCGCTGAACTCAGGGCATACTTATTTGCCGAAGAGGGGATAGAAGCTGTGCATCAGGTGCGTGATACAAACCGAAATGGGGGAAACGATTGGTTTGATACGATCAATCAATGTTCAACCGCTCAAGGATGCATGGTAACCTCACTCGAGCCCGAGGTAGTTTTAACCCCGTGTCCTTCGAATGGATGTACGGTTATCGGTGATACTGGGAATCTGTTTGATCAAAGCGGAGCCGGCACTTCGACTGGTTTTACTCGCAGCATTGTGATCGACCGTGCGCTCGGTGTTAGTAATGAGGCAACTATCACGGCGGCGGTAAGCTGGATCGACAATGTAGGACGTGAGCGGACGACCTCGGTGCAAGCAGTTATTCGCGATTGGTAACGTATGAAAAATCTACAACGAAAACCTGGGTTTGTTATTTTATTCTCGATTGTTATCGCGGCGATCGTGCTTTTGATTAGTGCGGGTGTGTATAAAATTGCGTCCCAGGAGATTATTTTATCCGGGGTCAGTCGTGAATCTATACGCGCTTTTTATGCCGCTGACAGTGGTATCGAATGTGCTTTAGGTGATGGAGTACACACTCAAGCCCAAATACCAACAGGGGTTACCTGTGCCAATGCAACTCATCCTATTAATGGCATTACTGGAAGTTTTTTCGTAAATTTTGCGGATAATACATGCGCTGTGGTTACTATCACCGAAGGAATTGATTCGCAGGGAATAGTGACTCGTGAATTATTTTCACGCGGCTTCAATACCCCATGTGATACCAGTAGTGGTCAGCCGGATTTTAAATATCGATCACTTGTTGAACGAACCTTACATGTCCGCTTTTTGTCAGGAACCGACGTAGGGATACCTGCTTCTGATCCCGATATACCTTCTGCTGCGGATGTCCTTTCAGGGCTAACTCCAAGTAGTACAGGAGGGCTTTCTGCTACTCCAGCGGGCACACCAATTAATCCAGCTAAAACTCCGGCTGGCGGGGGTACATCACCTTCGCTTAATACGCTTTTGAACGCGCAAGCTGGCAATTAAATTGTCGTTTCGTCTATCGTGTACAGCTTGCTACTTGGCGAGTATACTCTTATCTATGAACCGCGATGAGGCAAAAAAACGAATAAGCAAGCTGCGGGATGCGATTAATACCTATCGCTATCAGTATCATGTATTAAACAATCTTGAAATTTCTGAAGAAGCACTTGATTCACTCAAGAAAGAGCTGGTTGACCTCGAGGCGCAGTTTCCAGACCTTATTACTCCCGATTCACCTTCTCAGCGGGTGGCAGGTGCGCCTTTGGCACAATTTAAAAAAGTACTCCACAAGGTTACCCAATGGTCTTTTAATGACGCTTTTTCTGCTGACGATCTACGCGAATTTGATGCCCGTATGCGTCGGATGCTTAAGCAGGAGTCAAAAAAAGATTTGGTACCGACATATATGTGCGAGCTCAAAATTGACGGATTGAAAATTGTTTTAGAGTACGAAAAAGGACTATTGAAAACTGCGGCGACACGGGGTGACGGAAAAGTGGGCGAGGATGTGACTGACAATGTACGAACGATCGAATCGGTGCCCCTTCGAATCAATAAGCCTCTGGATATTATCGTGGAAGGTGAAGCATATATGCCACTTTCGCAGTTTAAAAAAATTAATGACGCACAGAAAAATAAAGGCGAGGAATTATATGCGAATCCGCGCAATATTGTTGCCGGTACGATACGTCAGCTAGATCCCCGGGTCGTCGCAGCACGCAAACCATCAACATTTATTTATGACATAGCACGTCTCGAGGCTGATGTGACTTCAACTCAAGAAGAGGAATTGGCGCTGTTGAGTGATTTGGGGTTTAAGGTAAATACACATCATGTTCACGCAAAAAATATTGATGATGCGATTGCCTATTGGGAGCATTGGCAAAAAGCAAAAGAAAAAGAAGATTATCTGATTGATGGTGTCGTAATTAAGGTAAACGAAAAAGTATATCAAGATATGCTGGGATACACAGGGAAGGCACCCCGATGGGGGATCGCGTGTAAGTTTCCGGCTGAACAGGTAACAACAATACTTGAAGATATTACTCTACAAGTCGGGCGAACAGGCGTGGTGACACCAGTGGCACATTTAAAGCCGGTCTTGGTCGCGGGGTCCACCGTGTCGCGCGCAACACTTCATAACGAAGATGAAATCAGGCGTTTGGATTTAAAGATTGGCGATACGGTTATTTTGCAAAAAGCGGGGGATGTCATTCCTGATATTGTGCAGGTGCTCGCCGAAATGCGAACCGGAAAAGAACGCGTATTTACGATGCCTAAAAAGTGTCCTGAATGCGATTCGGTTCTTGAAAAAAAGACGATCGGTACCAAACAAAGTGAAGCAAGTGCGGCGTATTACTGCACTAATAAACGCTGTCCGGCAAAAGACCGCCGCCGGTTTTATTACTTTACGTCAAAAGCGGCATTTGATATTGAACATTTGGGACCGAAAAATCTCGACTTGTTGCTTGATAATGAACTTATTGCAACATATGCGGATATTTTCACCCTTGAAAAAGGGGACCTGCTAGCATTGCCGCGCTTTGCTGAAAAGTCCGCTGATAATTTGCTTGCGGCTATTGAAAAAGCCCGTACGGTGACACTTGAGCGTTTTATTGTATCTCTCTCGATCGCAAATGTTGGCGAAGAAACCGCCATCCTATTTGCTGATCGATTTAAGACATTTGAAAAATTTTCAGAGGCATCGCTCGAGGATCTTTCGATGATCGAAGGTGTAGGGCCAATTGTTGCGCAGTCGGTCGTTGATTGGTTTGCTGATGTTCATCATCAAAAAATAGTTACCGATTTGCTTGAACAAATAACCATCATCAGTCCTACCGCGGCAACCAAAAAAACAAACTCTGCGCTTGTTGGAAAAATATTTGTACTAACTGGAACGCTTCCAACTTTATCGCGCGATGAAGCAAAAGAATTAATCCGAAAGGCGGGTGCGAAAGTGGCAAGCAGTGTCTCGAAAAATACTGATTATGTGGTCGCAGGCGAAAGCCCGGGATCAAAACTCGATGGGGCGCAGAAGCTGGGTGTAAAAATAATTGACGAAAACCAGTTTCTTGCCTTGATAAAATAAAAAGGCCCTGCTTTTTTAAATTGCAGAGCGCTTTTCTTTCCGCTGGAATATTTTTATAACCAAGGGAAGAATAAAAAATATGTTATATATCGCAAACGTGCCTGCAAAAAAAATGTAAGGCACTGTCCATGTGGGGGCGATATATACCGTGATGATGTTCGTTATCCAAAATCCAATATAGGATGGTAACGAGCTTAAGTCGGGTTTTTCCCAGGTTTTCCGTAGTAAAGGAATCCCTGCAATCATTTGTGCGATTGTTGAAAAGATGGTTGCCCAGTATAAATCACCAGACATGACAAAAATTGAGTATACCCACGCGATGAAACTTAGGGCAACTAAGACTGAAATAAAAGTATCAAAGCCTTTCCAGATAATTTTCTGTTTTCTGGTGAGCATAAGAATGCTCATGGCGAGTGCGCCAATAACGAATGCGATCGTCATTGCGTAGCTTTTTTGTTGCTGGATGGCAATGATACATGATACACAGTCTAATAGAAACCATAGGAACCAGGTAGTGAAACTTTGTCCCTCACCATCTTGTCTGATAATCGAAAAACCAATAGGCAGGTAAGAGCATGATGCTATACCTATGATAACCCAATCGATTGGACGTAATTCAAGGAACTGATCCATTAGCGGTAATTTTGTTGAACTCTACAGTACATTATAGTATTAAAATGTCAAATAATATTTAATATGAGTTCTGATATACTTTCTTCTATGAATCAATGCCAAAAGTGCCAAGCGCAATTTGAAATCACGCCTGACGACAATGCTTTTTACGAAAAAATGCAGGTGCTTCCTCCGACGCTGTGTCCGAAATGCCGAGCGCAGCTGCGGTTAACTTTTCGCAATGAACGGGTGTTCTATAAACGTCCGTGCGATAAGTGCAAGAAATCGGTCGTATCGATGTATTCACCTAATAAGCCATATACAGTTTGGTGCTATGACTGCTGGTTTGCCGACGATTGGGATGTGTCAGACTATGCGAAAGAATACGATGTGTCGAAACCGTTTTTGGATCAGCTTAACGACCTTCATAATGCAGTTCCAAAAATCGGGCTCATTTATGTAAAAAGTCCCGGAAGTGAATATACGAATATTTCGGCCGACAACAAAAATTGCTATTTCATTATCGAAAGCTCGAACAACGAAGATTCTATTCATTCGTACTGGATCCAAGAATGCCGCGACGTAGTAGATACGTCGTTTGCGTCGAAGTGCGAGCTTTGCTACGAATGTGATGATTGTTATAACTCGTACAAATTAAAGTATTCGAAAGGGTGTCACGACTGCCGCGAAAGTTCTTTTTTGTTTGACTGCAAAGGGTGTTCAGATTGTTTGGGATGCGTGAATCTTCGCCAGCGGCAATACAGCATTTTTAACGAACAGCTTTCGAAAGAGAAATATCAGCAGAAACTCGAATTATTCGCCTTGCACACCGCCTCAGGCGTTGATGTGTTCAGAAAAAAATTTACCGAGTTTGTAAGATCGAGTCCACGAAAATACGGCGAAATCGTACAGACGGTTGAATCAAGCGGAAACTATATCAATCACGCAAAAAACTGCAAAAACTGTTTTCATTGTTATGATGCCGAAGATTGCGCACATGCAGAACACGTATGGCGCAACGCCAAAGATTGCATGGATGTTTCGACCGCAGGGCGCAATGCGAACCATATTTACAATTCAATCAATACCGGTATCGACGTATCGCACTGCATCGTATGCGCCCAGGCGTGGAGTTCGACTTTTGCCGAATATTGTTTCAATTGCTTCAATTCGAACTATATTTTTGGTTGTGTCGGTGTGCGTAAAAAAGATTATTGTATTTTGAATAAACAATATTCGAAGGATGAGTTTGAAAAACTCCGTTCTGTCATTATTGGTCAGCTAAAGGAGAGAGGCGAATACGGGCAGTTCTTCCCCGCACAATTTTCGTGCTTTGGATATAACGAAACTGCCGCGCGCGAGCAATTTCCGCTTTCTAGAGACGAAGCTCTTGCTCAAGGGTTTAAATGGGAGGATACGCCGCGGGGGACATACGGCAAAGAAACCAAACAGTGGAACGATGTTCCTGATTCGATCAACGACATTACTTTTAATGTTGTTCCTGAAATTTTTACCTGCACAAGCTGCACCAAAAATTACAAAATTATTGCAAACGAACTT
This sequence comes from uncultured Candidatus Saccharibacteria bacterium, assembly GCA_964482675.1. Lineage (GTDB taxonomy): Bacteria > Patescibacteriota > Minisyncoccia > Phycocordibacterales > UBA1006 > CAYXKF01. Next base: position 1,891 of record CAYZZD010000026.1, on the reverse strand, counting down.
GCATTTTACAAACGCCTTAATATCCCACTTCCGCAATGTTGCCCAGATTGTCGTCATGAACGGCGACTAAAGGCGCGCGGGCCAAACGAACTACATACGCGCAGTTGTTCAAACTGCAATGCTTTGGTGCAAACGTCGTATTCAGAAACCGATGTCCCGATTGTGTATTGTGAAGCATGCTATAACCAAGCATTCGCATAAATAAAAGAGGCCGCCTTTGAGCGGTCCCTGTTTGTAACTAATTTTGGTGAGGTGTAAATTTTTGTGTTTTTGCAAAAAAGATTACTGCTAAGAATATCCATATTGCAGTCGTAGTCTCTGTCCATAGTTCGAACATGCAGCAGTTCTGGTGTGGCAAAATAAAGTAGAATATCCATTTTGTCGTAGGGAGGGCAAATACGGCGCAGAGAAACAATGTTTCCCTGTTGAATGTATTGAAGTCGTTACTGGTTGCTACTTTCTTTTGAAATAAGTACAAGAACGCTATTGACATGAACATATACGTGAAAGGTTGAAGTAGGAGGGGGAAGTTACTTAGTTGCCGCGGATCTATGTTGAATAGATATCCAAATACAAGTGCATTTGTTACAGCAATAATAATTCCCGCTTTCCAGTGAAATATGAGCTTGCCGATTCGTAATAAGAAATCTGACGATATTTTCTTGGGCACCATGGGCGTTTTTGTTTTTTACATTAGCTTGCTATGGGTGATGTGTCAACCCTGTATGTATATACTCGCGTCTTTTTCTAAAATGTGTATAATCTTTTTTTATGGACGCACAGCAGATAAAACACTTTGCACGACTTGCCCGCATTGGGGTTACTGATACCGAGGCTGACAGTTTAGCTAAAGATGTTAGCCGTATTTTGGAATTCGTGGATACTCTTCAGAAAATAGTACCTGACCAGGCATACTTGACTGCCGTGAACCATACCCATGCTGATGTAAATCATGTCCGTGAAGATGTGCCGGTAGATTCTGATGCTTCTGAGGCTATTGCTCATGCTTTTCCTAAATCAGCTAAGCAAATGCTTAAGGTGCCGAAAGTTTTGTAATATGGAAATAGATGTATCACAATTAACTATTGCCCAAGCGCATGAATTATTGGTCTCGAAAAAGATTACTCCTCGGGAGTTGATCGAGGCATATAAGGCAGAGATTGCAAAAAGAAATCCATCAATCAATGCATTTCTTGAGACTTTTGATGATCCAATTCCTGACGCAGTTGATCCTGACAAGTTGCTTTCCTGTATTCCTATCGCCTTGAAAGACAATATTTTGATGCAGGGTCATGTTGCAAGCGCGTCTTCAAAGATGCTCGAGAATTATGTTGCACCCTATGATTCAACAGTCGTCAAAAAACTCAAAGAAGCAGGTGCATATATCATCGGGCGTACCAATATGGACGAATTCGCCATGGGAAGCTCAACCGAAACTTCGGCATTTGGCGTTACCAAAAATCCAATCGATGAATCGCGCGTACCAGGAGGTTCAAGTGGTGGCGCCGCAGCTGCTGTTGCCATGCATGGCGCACTTGGCGCACTGGGTACCGACACTGCAGGCTCAGTTCGTCAACCTGCTGGATTTTGTGGTCTTGTTGGTTTATATCCAACGTATGGATCAGTATCTCGACATGGCGCAATCGCGATGGGTTCATCACTGGATCAAGTGGGACCAATTGCCAAAACAGTAGCTGATGTTGAATTACTTTTTAATGCGATTACGGGTCACGATCCGTTGGATGCGAATTCACTTTCAGTCGAGACGCGCATGCGTATGGCAAGCCGGCCGATGGGGAAAAGAATCGGCGTACCGACCGAAGTACTTGAAAAAGACGGCATTGATCCCGATGTACGCGCTAACTTTAATGCATCTTTAGAAAAGATGAAA